>NZ_JBEZJQ010000027.1:0-126983 GCF_040653135.1 Actinomadura sp. NPDC048021 | reverse complement strand
AGGGTGGCTTCTGGGGGGGGTTGTTTGGGGGGTTGGGGTTTGTGTTGTAGTGTGTTGGGGTGGGGGGGGTTGACGGTGCCGCGCCGGTGGGGTCCGCGCGCGGGCCCGGGCCGGCGCCGGGGGCGGGGCGGGGTCGCTGTCACGCGCCAACCGTAGTTCAGCCCCGCCCCGCGCCGCGCACCGATCGAAGATCATCGCGGGGCGGGAGCCGCCGTCCGCGCCCCTGACTTTCGTCAGTAACGGCCCAGTTCACCGGCCAGTAGCGTGAACCCCGTGAACGACTCCGCGGCCCCCGGTCTCCCGACGCCCGCGCCGTCCCGCCTGCGGGCGCTGCTCCGCCGGCCCTCCCGCGCCGCGCTGGTCAAGGACGTCCTGCTGTACGGGGTCCTGGCGTTCCCCGTCCTGACCGGCATGGTCTCCCCGCCACAGCCCGGCCGGGCGTCGTGGTGGCTGCAGGCGGCCGGGCTCGGCGTCCTCGCCGCCGCGATCGCCGCGGGACGCGCCTGGCCCGCCCCGGCGCTGCTCACCGTCATCGCGCTGACCCTCGTCCACGGCAACTTCGTGTTCGCCATGCCCTTCCTGTCCTACCTGGCGGGCCTGCGCAGCGCCCGCGCGCAGCCGCTGCTATGGGGCTTCACCGGGGTGTTCGTCGGCGGGGCGCTGCTGTCGGCGGTCCGCAGCACGCAGGTCACCGCCTGGTTCCCCGCCACCGTCTGGCTCGTCCTGTTCGGCGTCCTGCCGTGGCTGGTGGGCCGCTACTGGCGCCAGTACCAGGAGCTGCTGCGCGCCGGATGGGAACGCGCCGAACGCCTGGAGCACCAGCAGCGCATCGTCGCCGAACGCGAACGGCTCCGCGAGCGCGCCCGCATCGCCCAGGACATGCACGACTCCCTCGGCCACGAACTGGCCCTGATCGCCGTGCGCGCCGGCGCGCTGGAGGTCGCGCCGGGACTGCAGGACCGGCACCGCGCCGCCGCCGCCGAACTGCGCACCGGCGCCGCCGACGCCACCGACCACCTCCGCGAGATCATCGGCCTGCTGCGCGACGACGCCGCCGAGGACCCGGCCGCCGGGGAGCCCTCCGCCGCGGTGGGCTCCCCGGCGACGCCGCTCCGGCCCGCCCGCGAGAGCATCCCCGACCTGGTCGACCGCGCCCGCGCCTCCGGCGTCCCCGTCCGCCTCACCGGCGACCCCCACGCCGACGACGGCCACGCCGGGCTCGGGCCGATGGCCGCGCACACCGCCCACCGCGTCGTGCAGGAGGCCATCACCAACGCCGCCAAGCACGCCCCCGGCGCCGCCGTCACCGTCGCCCTCGCCCGCAACGGCAACGGCGGGACCACCGTCACGGTCGCCAACGACCCGCCGCCGGACGGACCGCCGGACGGGCCTCCGCTGCTGCCCTCCGGCGGCCGCGGCCTGGCCGGCCTCACCGACCGCGTCCGCCTGCTGGGCGGGACCCTGCACGCCGCGCCCACCCCGGCCGGCGGCTTCCGCGTCACCGCCGACATCCCCGCCGCCCCGGACCCGGCCGCCGACCGGGCTCCTGCCAGGCCGACCGCGCGGGACGCGCTGCGCACCGCCCTCGGGCTGGCCCCCGGAGCGGCCGCGCCCGCGGGGGAGTGGCACTCCGAATCGGCCCGGCACCTGGCCCGCGGGCGCCGCCGTGTCCGCCGCGGCCTGATCACCGCGATCGCCGCCCCCACCGCCCTCATGGCCGTCCTCGGCGCGGTCATGGCCGGCTACTACGTCTTCGCCACCCTCAACTCCGTCCTGAAGCCCGCCGACTACGGGGCACTGGCCGTCGGCGACCCGCAGAACCGCGCCGAGCGGGTCCTGCCGCCCATGCAGACCCTCGACACCGGCACCGTCCGCGCCGCCGTCCCCGAACCTCCCGGCGCCGACTGCCGCTACTACCGGCCCGACGCCAACGTCCTCGGCGTCGGGCGCGTCTACCGGCTGTGCTTCGCCGGCGGCCGCCTCATCGCCAAGGACACCTACGACACCCGCCAGCTGAGCGCCCAGCGCGCCCACGACCAGGAGGAACAGTGATCCGGGCCCTGCTCGCCGACGACGAGGCGATGATCCGCGCGGGCGTGCGCGCCATCCTGACCGCCGACCCCGGCATCGAGGTCGTCGCCGAGGCCGGCGACGGGCGCGAAGCCGTCGACCTGGTCCTGCGGCACCGCCCCGCGGTCGCGCTCCTGGACATCCGCATGCCGCGCCTGGACGGCCTGGCCGCCGCCGCCGAACTGCGCCGCCTGGCCCCCGCCACCGGTGTCGTCATGCTCACCACCTTCGGCGAGGACGAGTACATCGCCCGCGCCCTGGCCGGCGGCGCCAGCGGCTTCCTGCTCAAGTCCGGCGACCCCCGCGAGCTCATCGCCGGGGTCCGCGCCGTCGCCGGCGGCGCCGCCTACCTGTCCCCGAAGGTCGCCCACCGCGTCATCACCCAGATCGGCGGCGGGCGCCTGGACGGCCGCGCCCGCGCCCGCCGCCGCATCACCGGGCTCACCCCCCGCGAGCGCCAGGTGCTGGCGCTGCTCGGCGCGGGCCTGTCCAACGCCGAGATCGCCGGCCGCCTCCACATCGTCGAGGGAACCGTGAAGGCCTACGTCAGCGCGATCCTGACCCGCCTGGACGTCCGCAACCGCGTGCAGGCCGCCGTGCTGGCCTACCAGGCCGGCCTCGTCGACGGCACCGACGACCCCGCCTGACCCCGGCGCGGTGCGCGTGCGCCCCGGACCCCAAGCGTGTTCCTCCCGTCCGGCCGTCCCGGGCGACGCTGGCAGCGCTGGGCAGCGGGGGAGGACCCGCACACCGGCCGGACGCCACTCCCGGCCCCGACTTCCGTCAGGAATCGGCCCACCGCGCACGGCCCCTCCTCCGGCACCGCACGCGAACGGGCCGCCCCGGGCGGCGCCGAAGCGCCGTCCGGGACGGCCCGTGAGATCCTGCCCGGCCGGTCCGGTCAGCGGAGGGGGCCCCGACGCGGCGGCACGCCCCCCATCACGTCCGGCATCGTCACCGACGCGTCGTCCATCGGGACCGCCGCACCGACCATCGGCGCCGCCGCGGCCGCCGGCCGCGGCGCCCCCCGCGTTATCCCCCGCCCCGGGCCCGGGGCCGCCGCCGGGCCCGCCCCGAGCAGCACCGCCCCGGCCGCCACGCCCCGCAGCGCCTCCACCAGCGGCCGCGCCGCCAGCACCAGCACCAGCGCCGCCGCCGGCGCCACCACCACGCCCACCAGGAACCCTGCCGCCACATCATGCGGGTAGTGCACGCCCACGAACACCCGCGAGAACGCCATCAGCGCCGCCAGCGGCAGCACCAGCGGCGCCAGCGCCCGCCACGCCACCACGATCGCCGCCGCCGACGCCGCCGCGATCGTCGCGTGGTTGCTCGGGAACGACCAGTCGCCCGGCGCCGGGCACGCCGCGATGTGCACCGCGCCCGCCACCGCGCGGCACGGCCGCTCCTCCTGGATGAAGCTCTTGGACACCTCGCTCACCAGGTACGCCGACACCATCGCGAACGGCGCCACCAGCGCCAGCCCCATCGCCCGCGCGTCCAGGCCCCGGGCCCGCCACCAGCCCACCACGAACAGCACCGCGAACAGCAGCAGCCCTCCGTCGGTGCCCACGTCCGCCGCCTCGTGCACCCACGAGGGCGTGCCCTGCGCGAACTCGGTGATCTCCCGGTACAGATCGGCGCTGAAATCCGGCGCTCCCATGCTCTCCCTCACACTCGCAGCGGCCCCGTGCCCGTCATCCGTCAGACACCGCAAAGCCCGCTGATGTTCACCTACCGGCCACAGGAGGACAACCATTTCACCTTAGGGGGATCACTCGCCGGGCAATGGCCCCACTCGTGCGGCCGTCCTCCGCCCGCCCGGCCCCTCCGGCGACCGCTCCACCCCTGCGTCCACCCCTGCGCCCGCCACCGCGTCCGCCACCGCGGTGTCCGCCGCCCTGCGGCGGCGCCGCGCGAACCGCACGACCTCCACCGTCGCCGTCACCCCCAGGGCCAACCCCAGCCCGACGGCCACACCCTTCAGCGGCTCGTCCTCGAACGCCACCCCGCCCACATACCCGAGCAGTGCCCCGTACAGGGCCCACGACACCGCCGCCACCGCCGCGAACAGCGAAAACGACCGCAGCCGGTACCCGACCGCCCCCATCGTCACCGTCACCGCCGTCCGCCCGCCCGGCACGTACCGCGCCACCACCAGGATCAACCCGCCGCGCTCGGCCATCGTCCGCCGCGCCCACCCCAGCGCCGCATGCCGCCGCGTCCCGGGCCGCGCCCCCCGCACCAGCCGCCCGCTCGCCCGGCGCCCCACCAGGTACGACACATGATCGCCCACAAACGCGCCCGCCGCCGCCAACGCCACGACCGGCGCCAGCTCCGGCTGTCCGCCCGCCGCGTACACCCCCGCAGTGATCACCATGCTCTCGCTCGGCACCACCGGGAAGAAACCGTCGATCGCCGCCACCGCGAACAGCACGAGATAGAACCACGGCGACGTCACCGCCGTGTCCACCATGCCCATGATTCCGTCCATGGCCACGACGCTAGGAAAGCCCCACCCCCCGGCGGATCCCGCGAAAGACGCCGCGCACCCCCCACCTTCGTCAGGGGGACCCCGCCCCGCGAAATCGATTCGCGTCCCGGCCCCGGCTCCACCACACTTCACACACTGTGGGACACCTGCACATCTTCGACATGGACGGCACCCTGCTGACCGGCACCACCGCCAACCTCGAGATCGCCCGCCACCTCGGCACCCTCCCCGAACTCCACGACCTCGAGGCCCGCTTCGCCGCCGGCACCCTCGACACCCGCGGCTTCTCCACCCGCATCCACCGCCTGTGGCGCCACCTCACCCCCGCAGTCGTCGCCACCGCCTACCGCGCCGCCACCTGGCTCACCGGCATCACCGACGTCTGCGCCGACATCCGCGCCCGCGGCGAACACTCCGCCGTCATCACCATGTCGCCCGACTTCTTCGCCCGCCACCTCCTCGACCACGGCTTCGACGACGTCGTCGCCTCCCGCTTCCCCCCGATGCCCTTCACCGGCACCCTCGACCCCGCCGGAATCCTCACCCCCGCCGACAAGGTCCGCATCGCCGACGACCTCCTCGCCCGGCACCGCCTCACCACCGACCAGTGCACCGCCTACGGCGACTCCATGTCCGACGCCCCCCTGTTCCGCCACCTCACCCGCACCGTCGCCGTCAACGCCGACCACCACCTCGCCGGCATCGCCGCCCTCGACTACCGCGGCACCGACCTCCGCGACGCCTACGCCCTCGCCCGCACCCTCCACCCCGCCTCACCCCCGCAAGGCCGCTGACCTGGGGGAGCACGCCGAACAAACCCGCCCCGACACGCCCCGCACCCCGCCCCGCATGGCACGATCGCCACGTGACCAGCACACCCGCCGACCCCAACCACCTGCGCGACCTCGCACTGCTGCGCCGCGTCCGCGACCGCATCGACCGCGAATACGCCCAGCCCCTGGACGTCGAAGCGCTGGCACGCGGCGCCAACATCTCCGCCGGCCACCTCAGCCGCCGGTTCCGCCAGGCCTACGGAGAATCGCCCTACTCCTACCTGATGACCCGCCGCATCGAACGCGCGATGGCCCTCCTGCGCCGCGGCGACCTCAGCGTCACCGACGTGTGCTTCGCCGTCGGCTGCTCCTCCCTCGGCACCTTCAGCACCCGCTTCACCGAACTGGTCGGCATGCCCCCCAGCGCCTACCGCCGCCAAGCGGCCGACACCACAGCCGAACTCACCTCCTCCGGCACCGCCGCCGGCGTACCGTCCTGCCTGGAAAAACAGGTCACCAGACCGATCAGGAATCGAGAAGCCCCCACCGGACCCCCGCCCCTAACCTGACACCCACCCGCACCACCGATCGGGTAGACAGGTGCCACCGCCACGCCCCACACAGGGAGACACGACACGATGAGCAGCGCCACGAGCACGGACGCGCACCCGCCCGCGCCCCACGCCGCCGACACCCACGACCTGATCCGCGTGCACGGCGCACGCGTGAACAACCTCAAGGACGTCGACGTCACGCTCCCCAAGCGCCGCCTCACCGTGTTCACCGGCGTCTCCGGCTCCGGCAAGAGCTCCCTGGTCTTCGGCACCATCGCCGCCGAATCCCAGCGCATGATCAACGAGACCTACAGCGCCTTCGTCCAGGGCTTCATGCCCACCCTCGCCCGCCCCGACGTCGACGTCCTCGAAGGCCTCACCACCGCCATCATCGTCGACCAGCAGCGCATGGGCGGCGACGCCCGCTCCACCGTCGGCACCGCCACCGACGCCAACGCCATGCTGCGCATCCTGTTCAGCCGCCTCGGCGAACCCCGCATCGGCTCACCCCAGGCCTTCTCCTTCAACGTCGCCTCCATCAGCGGATCCGGCGCCGTCGCCTTCGAACGCTCGGGCAAGACCGTCAGAGAACACCGCAGCTTCAGCGTCACCGGCGGCATGTGCCCCCGCTGCGAAGGCACCGGCACCGCCAACGACTTCGACCTCACCGCCCTCTACGACGACACCCTCTCCCTCAACCAGGGCGCCCTCACCGTCCCCGGCCACAGCATGGACGGCTGGTACGGCCGCATCTTCCGCGGCTGCGGCTACTTCGACCCCGACAAGCCCATCCGCGACTACACCCCCACCGAACTCCACGACCTCCTCCACAAGGAACCCACCAAGATCAAGGTCGAGGGCGTCAACGTCACCTACGAAGGCCTCATCCCCAAAATCCAGAAATCCGTCCTCAGCAAAGACCGCGCCTCGATGCAGCCCCACATCCGCGCCTTCGTCGAACGCGCCGTCACCACCACCCCCTGCCCCGACTGCGGCGGCACCCGCCTCAGCGACACCGCCCGCTCATCGAAGATCAACGGCATCAGCATCGCCGACGCCTGCGCCATGCAGATCAGCGACCTGGCCGACTGGGTCCGCGCCCTCGACCAACCCTCCGTCGCCCCCCTCCTCAAAGCCCTCGGCGACACCCTCGACTCCTTCGTCGAGATCGGCCTCGGCTACCTCTCCCTCGACCGCCCCTCCGGCACCCTGTCCGGCGGCGAGGCACAACGCACCAAGATGATCCGCCACCTCGGCTCATCCCTCACCGACGTCACCTACGTCTTCGACGAACCCACCATGGGCCTGCACCCCCACGACGTCCAGCGCATGAACGACCTCCTCCTGCGCCTGCGCGACAAGGGCAACACCGTCCTGGTCGTCGAACACGAACCCGAGACCATCGCGATCGCCGACCACATCGTCGACCTCGGCCCCGCCGCCGGCACCGCCGGCGGCACCATCTGCTTCCAGGGCACCCTCGACGAACTGCGCACCAGCGGCACCCTCACCGGCCGCCACTACGACGACCGCACCCCCCTCAAGACCGACCTGCGAACCCCCACCGGCACCCTGCAGATCCGCGGCGCCAACGCCCACAACCTCCACGACGTCGACGTCGACATCCCCCTCGGAGTCCTCGTCGCCGTCACCGGCGTCGCCGGCTCCGGCAAGAGCACCCTCATCCACGGCTCCATCCCCAAGGGCGCCGGCGTCGTCTCCATCGACCAGACCCCCATCCGCGGCTCACGACGCAGCAACCCCGCCACCTACACCGGACTCCTCGACCCCATCCGCAAGGCCTTCGCCAAGGCCAACGGCGTCAAACCCGGACTGTTCAGCGCCAACTCCGAAGGCGCATGCCCCAACTGCAACGGCGCGGGCGTCATCTACACCGACCTCGCCATGATGGCCGGCGTCGCCATCCCCTGCGAGGAATGCGAAGGCAAACGCTTCCAAGCCCACGTCCTCGACTACACCCTCGGCGGCAAGGACATCAGCGACGTCCTCACCATGCCCGTCGACGAGGCCGAAAAGTTCTTCGCCACCGGCGACGCCCGCATCCCCGCCGCCCACCGCATCCTGCGCCGCCTCGCCGACGTCGGCCTCGGCTACCTCACCCTCGGCCAGCCCCTCACCACCCTGTCCGGCGGCGAACGCCAACGCCTCAAACTCGCCACCCACATGGCCGAAGACGGCGGCGTCTACGTCCTCGACGAACCCACCGCCGGCCTCCACCTCGCCGACGTCGAACACCTCCTCGGCCTCCTCGACCGCCTCGTCGACGCCGGCAAGTCCGTCATCGTCATCGAGCACCACCAGGCCGTCATGGCCCACGCCGACTGGATCATCGACCTCGGCCCCGGCGCCGGCCACGACGGAGGCCGCATCGTCTTCGAAGGCACCCCGGCCGACCTCGCCGCCGCCCGCTCCACCCTCACCGGCGAACACCTCGCCGCCTACATCGGCACCTGAACCCACCCCCACCACGACCACGCAGAGGGCGTAAGCCGACCAGCCTCAGAACGAGAAGTCGCGGTAGACGATCGCGACTTCTCGTTCTGACATCTCCAGGGCTCCCGCGCCTCGGTCACGGATATGGGCAACGCCTTCAGGTGCGCCGGCCGGTGGTCGCCGGCGAGCGAGCCACCACACCGCCCGTTCCGCCCTCCGCGGTCAAGCTCTGAACGGCCTCACCCCCTCGGCGCGCAAGCCTGATCGCCAGGGGACGAGCTACCCCGCTTCGCGGCCACCGCCGAACCGACCGGACAGGCGCAGATCAGCCCCGGCCCGCAACCACGGCCCAGCGCACCAGGCCGCCGACCCCCTCAACCACCCCGCCGGCCCTCCACCGGACCCAACAGCGGATGCACCCGCATCGCCGCCTCCAACTCACCCGGAAGCTCATCGCGATACCGGCCCAACGTCGACAGATCCGCATGCCCCAGCACCCGCCGCACCGCATCCATGTCCGTCGCCGCAGCCAGCAGATGCGTCGCCGTCGTATGCCGCAGCCCATGCGGCGTCACACTCCGCCGCCGCCCCGCATCCACCCGCTCCAGCACCCGGTCGATCACCCCCTGCACATCACCCCGCGCCAACCGCCGCCCCCGCCACGACAACAACAGCGCCTTCGCCTCCCGCCCCCGATCCAGCAACCCCCGCCCCTCCGCCAGATACGCGTCCAGAACCTCCGCCACCGGACGGGGGAGCGGCACATCCCGCGTCCGCCCGCCCTTACCGAAGATCCGCCAGTACCGCGTCCCCCCGTTGACGAAGAAATCCTCCACATTCGCCGCCGTCAGCTCCGACACCCGCGGCCCCACCGCCGCCAGCAGCAACACGATCAACCCGTCCCGCAACTCCGTGCGCTGATCCGCACGCCGCCGAACCCCCGCACCCCCGTCCGGCGCATCCACCAGACCACGCGCCGCCCCCAGCAACCCCTCCGCCTGCTCCACCGTCAACGCACGCCGCTCCGCCCGCAGCCCACCCCGCTGCTTCGGCCGCACCGTCACCGCCTGCATCGGATTCAACTGCACCCACCCCGCCACCACCGCATGCCGGAAGAACGCCGACACCGAACGCCGGAACCGCGCCTGCGACGCCGCACTCTGCAACGGCCCACCCCCCGCCCCCACAGGCCGCGCCCCCCGCCGACGCCGCTCATCGGGCTTACGCGCGAACCTGAGCAGAACCTCATCGACGTCCTCACCCGTCAGATCGTCCAGCACCCGGTCCTCACCCGCCAGCGCCCCGAACGTCACCACGTCCCGCACATAAACCTCCGCCGACGCCGGCGCCAGCGCACCCGTCGACGCCTTCGCACGCACCATCTCCGCATAGCGATCCACACACTCGGCCACGGACACACGCTGAACATCGGCAGGACGCACCCGCCGGACGCTACCCCCCGCCACCGACAGAACCCCGTAAGATCCACAACATGGGGGAGCGGGCACTGTTCGACCAGATCGGCGAGATCATCCGCGGCTCCACACCACCCCGCCTCGGCCACCCCCACATCCAGACACGCCACAACGGCGTCAAAGCCTGGTTCGGCGACCCCGCCCCCCAGCGCGAGCACTACGAAGCCCAGATCATCCCCGCCGAACTCGCCCCCGGCGCCCGCCACCACGCCATCGAGATCGGCTTCCACGCCGAACACCCCGCCGAACCCGACAACGAGGCCGCCCTCACCCGCCTGCTCACCACCGAACCCGCATGGCGCACCGACCTCGGCGACGAACCCCGCACCGGCACCTTCCTCGGCCGCACCACCTGGCGCCGCATCTCCGAAACCTGGCCCGACACCGACCTCACCGGCCCCGACATCCCCTTCGAGATCGGCGTCCGCCTCGTCGACTACATCCGCGCCCTGGAACCGCACCGCAAACGGGTATGACCACCCGCACGCGTCCACCGGACAGGGGAGGGGACCGTGCTCATCGGCACATCGGGATGGCAGTACGCCGACTGGCGCGACGTCCTCTACCCACCCGGCCTCGCCCAACGACGCTGGCTGCCCCACTACGCCGACACCTTCACCACCGTCGAGAACAACAACGCCTTCTACCGCCTCCCCACCCGCGAGACCTTCGAACTCTGGCGCGACAACACCCCACCCGGCTTCGTCATGGCGGTCAAGGCCAGCCGCTACCTCACCCACATGAAACGCCTCAAAGACCCAGCCGAGCCCGTCGCGCGCCTCATGAACGCCGCCAACGGCCTGGGGGACAGGCTCGGCC
The DNA here is from genome assembly GCF_040653135.1 of Actinomadura sp. NPDC048021. Classification (NCBI taxonomy): domain Bacteria; kingdom Bacillati; phylum Actinomycetota; class Actinomycetes; order Streptosporangiales; family Thermomonosporaceae; genus Actinomadura; species Actinomadura sp. NPDC048021. The sequence goes on along the minus strand of NZ_JBEZJQ010000027.1, from coordinate 116,344 downwards.
CCGTCCTGCTCCAACTCCCGCCCACCCTGCAAGCCGACACCGACCGCCTCACCGAATGCCTGCGCCAGTTCCCGCCCGGCACCCGCATCGCCGTCGAACCCCGCCACCCCTCCTGGTGGACAGACCAGACACGCCACGTCCTGGAAAACCACGGCGCGGCCCTGTGCTGGGCCGACCGACTCGGCGAACCGCAGACACCCCTATGGCGCACGACCGACTGGCTCTACCTGCGCTTCCACGAGGGACCCGCCGACCCCTGGCCCGAATACGACGACGAGACCCTCCAACGCTGGGCCGACGAACTCGCCGGGACACAGGACGCCTACGTCTACTTCAACAACGACCCCGGCGGCGCCGCCGTCCGCAACGCCCTGCGCTTCACCGACCTCACGAGCTGATCCCCGCCGCAACCAGATCCGCCAGCCGCTGCGCGGCCCCGAAATGCGGCGTCAGCCGAGTCTTGGTCATGGCGAACGAAGTACCGGTGGCGACGTCCGCATAGACATAACTACCGCCACCCCCCACCCAGCCGAACGTCGTAGGCGTCTCATCCGGCTCAGTACCGATCCGACCGAGCGGATAACCCAAGCCCAGCCGCACAGGATTGCCGAAGACCCGGTCAGTGCCCTCGAACGCCACCGCCGTCAACTCCTCAAGCCGACGCGAATCGATGAGCCGACCGTCCAGGACCGCCGCGTTCATCGCCGCGATTCCCCGCGCCGTGAACGTCCCGACCGACGGAACGTCCGCCTCCAGCAACTCACGGCCATTACCCATGGCCGCGGTCGGCCGCAGCTCCCAAGACGCAAGAACGGCATCGCCACCAGGCGAGCCACCCGCATCCGGCGCGGCATCCTCAAGCCGCGCCAACCGGGCCAACTCGGTCCGCGGCACACCGAAGTACAAGTCGCCGTCGATGCCCAACGGCGCGGCCACCCACTCGCGCAAGAGCCGCCGCATCGACTTGCCCGTGACCCGCCGCGCGACCTCGCCCACGAGGAACCCGTAGGTGAACGAGTGGTACCCCGTCTCCGTCCCAGGCCGCCACCGCGGCTCGGCCTCAGCGATCGCAGCGCACACCCGCGACCAATCCGGCAGACCGGCAGGGCCGATCCCACCAGGCATCGCCGGGACGCCGACCGAATGCGTGAGCACATGACGAAGAGTCGCAGCCGCCTTCCCATGAGCACCGAACTCCGGCCACACCTCGACCACCGGAGTGCCATATCCGATGGCACCACTCCCGACGAGCAGATGAGCGATGAGCGACGTCATGACCTTGCCGCAAGAAAAACTGAAAAAGAGAGTCTCCGGGGACACCCTGCGCCCGGTCTCACCGTCGGCGACCCCGGCGACAGCATCGACGACAAGAGCACCGCGATGGTGAACCGCAACCTGCAAACCCGTCTCGGCTCCGTCCTCGACGAGTTCGTCAAGGACGCCTTGCACCTTCTGCTGCAGCGACGGCACCCTCGTCACCGGCTCGCCCACGTGTAGCGAGTCTGACTGGCCGTCGGCAGCTTCCCGAAAGCAAATCCGACAGTCGGCGCCACCCGATACAACCTGACATCGCCGGCGACGACCGCCTCACCCAGCCCATGCCAGGTGCCCTCAGGGCTGGTCAGATGCGCGCCATACTTCCGCTCGAAGTCCGCGACGGCCTGCTCCCGCTCCGAGCGCTCCTCCACCACGGACGCAAGCCCCTCAATGACGACGTCCACACCGGTCAACGCACTCGTGCCGGTCGTCAGCACACAGTGACGATTCTCCTCAAGATTCCGCGCCTTGCGCTCCTCCCCGCCCGTGGTGAAGCACATACCACCCAGACTCCAGAACGCCAGCAACGGCGTCACATGAGGTCGACCGTCAGGCCTCACCGTGGAAAGCCAGAACACCTCCGCCTCACCGATGACCGCCAACGCCGACGCCCACGGCGTCGCCTGCGCGCCCGGAGACGAGAACGGCCCGAGCTCAACGTCCGGTTCACTGGCGAACATGTCACATCCTTCGATCGACGGGGACACGGCAGTCGGCCAGCCATGCCTTCCGGCACGTACTACGTGTCGTCCTGAGGATGACCTGAACTCGCCAAGAAACTCATCGGTCCGCCCCGACCACGCAGGTCGGCAGCCACACAGGCCTCGGTGCGCCATCGCCGGAAGCGCGGGAAGCTCGTCCCGGCCAGAAAGCCGAAGCACGCACAGCCAGCCTGATCACGGACCTCACTGGGGGAGTGGGGGCGAACCCGAAGCGACTTCCACCCTGGTCAGCGCCCTGCTCTGGATCACAGAGTGATCCACCGGACACAGCCGGGGGGAAAACGATCGCCTCACCGATGTCGGCGTGAAACGGTTGCCCCATGCCTCAACCGACCTTGCGCACCGAGCGTCTGCTGCTGGTGCCGCTGGCCGATCGGCATCTCGACCTGGAGGTCCACCTGGACTCCGACCTCGAGGTGCTGCGTTATCTCGACGCGAGGACGCCGACCAGGGACGAGGTGGCCGCGACTCATCAGCGGCGGATGGCCCTGGCAAGCAAGGTAGACGGGCTGGGCTTCTGGATGGCCCACCTCTCCGATGGAGGGGACGAAGGTGAGTTCGTCGGCCTCATGATGCTGCCGCCTGCGCATGGTCCCGATCAGCCCGACGACCCCACCGTCTGCGATCTGGGGTACCGGCTCGTCCGCCGGTACTGGCGGCAGGGCCTGGCCAGTGAAGCGTCCCGCGCCCTTCTGCGGCACGCCTTCGACACCGTCGGGCAGAGCCGTGTGATCGCGCAGACCATGGCCGCCAACGCAGGATCCATAGGAGTGATGCGGGCCATCGGCATGCGGTACGTGCGCACGTACCACCCGCAGTTCGACGATCCGCTGCCGGACGCGCACCTCGGCGAAGTCGAGTACGAGATGACTCGCGCCATGTGGGAGGAGACGCGCTGAGGCGGCACACGGCCTCTCTCCTCCATGGCGAGCGGCATACCCGGGCCCCCGCAGGCGAGTACGTCCGGTCGCTCAGCTCGACGGGATACCCGTGCTCGTATTCTTCCAGGGCCTCCAGCGATGAGGAGTTCACCGTGACGAACGACCGTGACCATGGGGGAGAGGATCACGGCGGCCTGGACGTGGGCCCTGATTGGTTTCGGCGTGCGTTCACGATCCACTACGACCCCGACACCCCACCCGAACCTCGCGGCTGAAGATCGTTCCCGCCTACTCGACATCATCCACGACACCGTGGCGCTGCTCATCGGAGCGGCCACGGTCGCCGTGGAACGAGGCTGCTGTGACACCCGACCAGCGATGGCACACACCGGAGGACTCTTCCCCCATGGATCCCCTCACGTTCGATTACGAGAAGCTGCATGTGCGTGTGGACCGGGGGGTGTTCGAACTGTTCCAGCCGAACGACCTGACGACCACGCTCCGGATCCCGCTGCACTGGCTCGGGGTCCTGGTGCACTACAGGAAGCCGGGCAGACCCGGCGAACTGATCTTCGGCGCCGTGAATGATCCGCGCACCGCCCTCTACGGCACCGACCTGGCCTCCTTCGGGTACCGCTCCACCATGGCGGTCCGGGTGCCCTCCAGTGACGAGCCGTTGTTCCGCGCCTACTTCACCGAAGTGGCCGCGCACGCCGGTCGGCCGGTGATCTGACATGGAACCACTCGTCTCACCAGGCTTGCCCAACTGTCCGACCGCCCGATCGTGACGTAGCTCCGAGGCCGGCCATCCGACGGCCCTTCCCTCCAGCGGGGGAGATGTTGACCTCCACCGATCCGCTGTTTGGCTTCGAGGGCTTGGACGCTTTTGTGGACGCGCGCGTGCCCCAGGGCGCGCGGAACGGCACAAGGCCGGCCTGCCCCTCATCGGGCCGGCTTTCTTCTTCGGCAGCTGGCTGCTGCTTGTGGCCGAGGGCGGTAACAGGCCCCGCTTCCGCTTTCGCGGCGACTTTTCCTAAGCTAATTCGACCAGGTCGGCCGCGTGACTACAGCGACATCGAGTCTCCGAGGTCACGTTTGAGAGAAGACCATCCAGCCCGAGTGGCACAAAACGCTCTGGATTGATGGAATACGGCGTACAGGATGCCGTTTCAGGAGGAGTGTCGCTGGTGGCGCGCAAAGCAGTGAAGGCAGGAATCTTCCTCGGGGTGGTGGGGATGGTCGTGGCGGGTGGCGTGTACCTCGCCATGCCTGATGACAAGCCGTTCACGGTTTACCAGTACCGCCAGATGTGCTCCAAGCCACGCGGCTTCAAGCAGGCCGCGCCGCGGGCGGCCGGCGGACCACGGCCGATTTTGGTGTACGGCCAATGGCCCGTTCCCGACTCCAACCCGACCAAGATGGACGCCGCCGCGCTGAAGATCTGGGCACCGACCGACCCGTCGACAGTACAACTCGTCGCGTGCGTCGATCTGGTCGGGCAGGGCGACTTCGTCCAGCGCTGCGACTACCAGCCCGATAACTCGGGAATGCTCGGGCAGCCGCAAGCGAATGACAGGCCGTTCTCCTACAACCTGTTCAAGGGCAGATACGCCGTGACGATTTATGAGGCGCTCACCGGCAAACTACTAACGAAAACGGAAGTGACCGGGGCCGACTTCCGCCCAGACGTCCCAGATGGGAGCGCCGCCGAACCGTGTTCACCGCACGCCATCGCCGACTCGACCGGAGAATACAAGAAGGTAGGTGAACCGACAATTGTCGACCTGCGCACAGTGATGGACCCGTACGTTCTCAGGTAAGCGACTGATAGCGAAAGCTGTCCCGTTACAGAACGCCATCTCGGCCAGACTGAACCAGGACCATGCAGTCAGGAGAGGTAAGAGTTGAGCAATGATAGAAACCAGACAGAATCCACCTTCTGTCTGGTTTAACCTGAAATCACACGAGAGGCCCCGCGCGGAGGAGGGCCGGTGCCACCTTGATCCTTACCTGGGAGGTCATCGCCGCGGGGCAGAAGGCGCTGGCAGTGTTGCTCACCGAGCCGACTGCACATCGACGGAGGTCGCCCATGTCCGGAACCACCATGTCAACGAGCACGCGCGCCGTCGTGGAGGAGTTGCTCCGCCGGATCGGCGAAGGCGACCCTGAGCGGATCGCCGCCATCTACGCCGAGCACTGCGACTGGAAGCTGGACTGGCCCGAAGCGGAGCACGGCCGCGCCGCCACGCCCTGGATCCGGCACCGGTCCGGGCGCGCGGACGCCGCCGAGCACTACCGGCAGATCGCCGAGCACCACGTGCCCGAGAAGGTTGACACGCAGGTGGAGCGCATCCTGGTGGACGGCGATGACGCGGTGGTGCTGGGCGAGATCCGACAGACGTCCCGATCCACCGGGCGCGCCTATCGGGCCCGGTTCGCCTTGCACCTCACGGTCGAGGACGGCCTGATCGTCCGGCACCACGTCTACGAGGACAGTCTTGCCGTCGCCCAGGCCTTCGTGCCCTGACCGGAACCAACCCGGTTCCGCCGACGACGGGGTTGGGCCAGACTGGTCCGATGGATGATCTCGCCCGGCCGCCCCGACTGGTGCCGCCCACGACGGCGGTGCGCGAGTCGTTCCTGGCCGGGGAGAGGGACGACCATCTGGCGAGCGGCGACCCGGCGGACTGGCTGGACGAGGCCCATCGGGACTTCGAGGCGTTCGTGGCGAGTCGGCGCGGCGTGCAGGAGCGTTGGGGCGTCCCGTGCACGACGTTCTGGTACGTCTCGGGCGAGCACTACATCGGGACCCTGATCCTGCGGCATCGCCTGACGCCGGAGCTCGCCGAAGTCGGCGGGCATATCGGGTATCACGTCGTGTTGCCGTGGCGCAGGCAGGGCCACGCCACGCGGATGCTCGCGGCGGGATTGGCGGAATCCCGCCGGCTCGGTCTGGATCGGGTCCTGCTGACGTGCGCCGCCGACAACGAGCCTTCCCGGCGGGTCATCCTCGCCAACGGTGGCGTGCACGACGGGCGCGCCCGCGGCGAGGATCGCTTCTGGATCGACCTCACCGCCGTTCATGCGACGCACTCCGCATGAACGGCTCTGGGTGCTGTTGCTCGCTAATGATCACGACCAGCCTGTCCTGCGAATTCCCCTGATCGTGGCGAGATTGGGTGATCGTCCTCGCCGCGACTGTCGGCGAGGCGCCGCAGCATGCAGCTTGACCGCCACGACCACCGCGTCCGAACTAGCGGCTCTGCATGCTGTTCTAGCGCGCTGCCGTCGATTTGTGCGTCCAACTTTTAACGAGACTCCATTCCCCGACCCGCCCCCTAGCTCCGGGATCGAATCGGACCTCTAAGCGAGGCTCCCGGGACCGACTGCGGTCCTCTTTCATCGAGGCCCTGAAGGTAGCGGAGGGGTAGTCCGTAACGGCGAACCGCTTAGGGGTACGGGAACATCTACGTCCACATTCGCCGCAGTGGAAACGGTCGCGCCGATGCCTGACCTTTGCGTCGTCGCTAACCGTGACCAGGCGCTACCCTGGACGGCTTTCACGGCCACGACGAAACGACAGTAAACCCCGCACCAGCACGTCATGGGCGATACAATAGACGCAACCCAATCGGGCTACTCTAGGAGCGAAATGAGCAATCAAGAGTGGTACAAGTCATCGTACAGCGGCGGTAACGGGGGCAACTGCCTCGAGCGTCGACGCTGGATCGGTCCCGTACAGGTCCGCGACTCCAAGGACCGGGCTCGCGGAATCCTGCAGTTCTCTCACCAGGCCTGGGCGCCGTTCGTGAAGAGCGTCGTCTGAGCCACGGGTAAGTCATCTGGCCCCTAGGCGATGCAGTTTATCGCCTAGGGGCGCACCTTCTGTACGTGGTTCCATCCCAAGGACTTCCACCCACCCGAACAAATACGAGCCGCACTCCAGCGATTGCGGAACGCAACGCCTGCGCGTCCAACACCTTGGACATCCACCAGGGCCTACTCGTCCATCAGCGGCGACACAGCCTGTCGGGAAGGCACGACCCCGACCGCACCCTCGGGATGACCGGATGACCGGCTGACCGGCTGACCGGCTGCACGGCGTCGGCGCGGGTGTCCCAATCCCGACTCGTCCGAGCGCGAGCGACACCACGGAAGATTGCCCCGCTCTCGGCGGGTCTGTCGGTTGGTCGATAATGAACATTATGTTAAGTAGCCGTCTCGCGACGACCGTGGCCTACTCCAGGAGGCGTTCCGCGTCGTCGGGGATCCAAGGGAACGGGACGTCAGGCCAGTGGGCGGCGGACCACTCATCGAGGTCCACGGCAAGAGTGGCGTCGACGAAGGCCTCGGGCGGCTGATAGCCGTGCTCGGTGATGTAGTGGATGATCAGCGACGGAGCTGCGTACGCGAGCCCGGGCGCACCTGGGATCCGGACTTCCCCGTTTCCTTCCGGGCCCTCTCCCGGAGGACAGAGATCGCACTCATGCACCCCGAGACAGACGTTCATCCGTTGCAGCTTCTGGATGGCCTTCAGCTTCTCTGGGAACACCCCGGGGACGGGACCTGTCGAGTACGGCCTGCCGACCTCCAGCCACCCAACGTTCAGGCGTACGTACGTCGGCCGGTACCAGAGGCCATAGAAACCGGACTCCCCATCCGTGAACGAGTCCTCGGCCAGGTAGTCGTACACGGTGAGATCTTCGAAGAACACCCCTGCATCATCGCCGCACGGCGTCCTCGGAGGCGATGCGGTTCGCCGAACCCTCCGACAGGTCCTAGGAATACAGGCAGACGGATTACCGGATGCTCCGTCGGAGGCCGCGAGCTGTCGGGTATTCGAACGGCGGCTTGAGACGGCCGATCGCTGGGCGCGATGATGCCGCCACGCCAGTCGTCGACGCCGGCGATCGCTCTGATGTCCGCTTCGGTCAGGTCCAACGCCATGGCGATCTCCTTGACGAGAGCGGGATGCGGGTTGAGTCGTCCGCTGCAAAGCATGGGGATGGTGAACATCCACCGCGCGGTCGCTTTCCACCCGCCATTCGGGTGTGCGAGCGGGCGCAAGGTTACGCCCACGGCATATCAGAGGGCGGTCGCGTCTCGAGCGCTGAGAATAGTGGCAGGTCGAATTGCAGAGGTCTTCAGTAGAGGTGATGTGGTTGGTGCCGGAAGGGTTCGTTCGTGCGTTGGACGTCTTCGAGGCGGTACTGACTGCGGTGCCGGCGGACCGGTGGCTGTCCCCCTCGCCGTGTGAGGGCTGGGCGGCGGTCGACGTGGCCGGGCATGTGACGGCCGGGCTGCTGGTGGTCGAGATGCGGGCCGCCGGGCGTCCGCTGCCCGAGGACGATCCGGATTGGCGCGAGGTCGCCGGTGCTGATCCGTTGGGGTCCTGGCGGCAGGTGCGCGCGCGGATGATGGCCGAGCTGACGCCCGAGGCGCTGGCGCGGCCGGTGCAGTTGGCTCTCGGGCTGGAGATGACGTTGTGTGAGTGGCTGGAGGGTTATCCGCTGGAGTTGCTCGTCCACGCGTGGGATCTGGCCGAGGCCACCGGGCAGTCGGTCGTCTTCGACGCCGATCTGGTGGGGCCCGCGCTGGCGACCGCGCGGCAGATGGCGCCTGCTGGTCGTGAGGCGGGCATGTTGGGTCCCGAGGCTTCTGTCTCCGAGGACGCCGACGATCAGGTGCGCCTGCTGGCCCTCTTCGGTCGCTCCCCCGCAGGTGCGTGAAACGAGCAGTATTCGTTACGGAGAGTGACTGTCGGTGGGCTTGGTTGGGCCTCTCCCCCGCTTCACCGACCTCCCCGGGGGGAAGCGATGCCGGGGCCGTGCTCGTCCAGCGGCTCGGCGCTCCCCCGGATATTTTGGTGCGCGGTTGGGCTTGTGCCGGTTAGGGTGCGGGCATGCGTCGACGACATTGATCTTCACCTGAGGCGGGGCTCGCGCGGAGGCTGTACGGCTACGCGTTCCTTGAGGATTTCGTTCTTCTGTACCCGGTGTACGCGGTGCTGTTCGCCGAGACCGGGCTCTCCCCCGCCGCCGTTTCGTCGTTGTTCGTGATCTGGTCGGTCACGGCGTTCGCTCTGGAGCTGCCGTCCGGTTTGTGGGCGGATGTGTTCTCGCGGCGGTGGCTGCTGGTGGCCGCTCCCCTGCTGCCGGGCGCGGGTTTCGGGCTGTGGGCTTTCTTTCCTTCGTATCCGGCGTTCGCGGCTGGTTTCGTGCTGTGGGGCGCGGGGTCGGCGCTGCGTTCGGGGACGATGCAGGCGCTGGTGTACGAGGAGTTGCAGCGGGTCGGGGCGTCGGGCGCCTATGCGCGGTTGGTCGGGCGGTCTGAGGCGGTGTCGCTGCTGGCGGTGGTGGCCGCGTCGGCGGTGGCGTCGCCGGTGCTGGCGGTGTGGGGGTACCGGGGGCTGGGTGCGGCGAGTGTGGCGGCTTGCGTTGGCTGTGCGGTGGTGGGGTGGTTTCTGCCGGAGTCGCGGGGTGGCGGTGAGGGTGCGGAGGAGCCGTCGTTCGGGTCGGTGGTGCGTCAGGGGTGGGCGCAGGTGCGGGGTGAGCCGGCGGTGCGGCGGGCGCTGGTCCTGGTGGTGGTGCTGGAGGGTGTGACGGCGCTGGATGAGTATGTGCCGTTGCTGGTGCGGTCGACGGGTGTGGCGGCGTCGGTGGTGCCGTTGCTGGTGATGGTGGTGACGGTGGGTGATGCGGTTGGGGGTTGGGCGGCGGGGCGGGGTGTGCGGTGGCTGGCGCCGGTGCTCGGGGTGGGTGCGGTGTGCCTGGCGGTGGGGTCGTGGGGTGGTCGGCCGGGTGGGCTGGTGCTGGTGGCGGTGGCGTTCGGGGTGTTCCGGTGGGCGATGGCGGCGGCGGACGCGGGGTTGCAGGAGCAGGTGGGTGATGGGGCGCGGGCGACGGTGACGTCGGTGGCGGGGTTCGGGGCGGAGGCGGTGGCGGTTCTGGTGTTCGCGGGGTATGCGCTGGGGTCGCGGTGGGCGGGTGCGGGGGTGTTGATGGGGGTGGCGGCGGTGCCGTATGTGGTGGTGGCGGTCGTGCTGGGGTTGGGGGCGCGGCGGGGCGGCGTACATCCGGAGTCGTAGGCGGCGGGTGGCCGGTACGCGAAAGGCGCAGGGCGGTTGAACGCTCTCGCCGGATTCGTGGGCGGTGGGTGCGGGCCGAGGATCGTGGGGTCGTTGCGGATCGATTCTTGGAGCGTGCGCTGATGGGTGGGGACGCGCTGGTTCTGGCGCGGGTGCAGTTCGCGTTGACGGCCGGCACGCATTTTCTGTTCGTGGCGCTGACGCTGGGGTTGGCGACGCTGGTGGCGTTGACGCAGACGCGGGCGACGGTGTCGGGCAGTCCGGTGCATGCGCGGATGGTGCGGTTCTGGGGGCAGTTGTATGTCATCAACTATGCGGTGGGGATCGTCACCGGGTTGGTGATGGAGTTCCAGTTCGGGTTGAACTGGTCGGGGTTGTCGCGGGTGACGGGGAACGTGTTCGGGGTGCCGCTGGCGCTGGAGACGATCGTGGCGTTCTTCGTGGAGTCGACGTTCCTGGGGTTGTGGATTTTCGGGTGGGATCGGCTGAACCGGTGGGTGCATCTGGCGCTGATCTGGGTGGTGACGTTGACGGCGTATCTGTCGGCGTACTTCGTGCTGGTGGCGAACGGGTGGCTGCAGCGTCCGGTGGGGTTCGTGATGGTGGACGGTGTGGCGCGGCTGGACGATGCGGGGGCGCTGCTGACGAATCCGACGGCGTTGCTGGCGTTCTTCCATGTGCTGTTCGGGGGGTTGCTGACGGCGGGGTTCTTCATGGCGGGGGTGAGTGGTTTTCACCTGCTGCGGCGGACGGCGGAGGTGGAGTTCTTCCGGCGGTCGATGCGGATCGGGTTGCTGACGGTGATGGTGTCGGTGATGCCGGTGGTGGTTTTCGGTGGGACGCAGTTCCAGTACGCGCAGCCGACGAAGACGGGCGGGCACAAGGCGGCGGCCGCGGTGGCGGATTTCACGGCGCGGTTCGGGCCGGACGACTATCGGCCGCCGGTGCTGGCGGGGGTCGGTGAGGGGCTGATGGTGACGATGTGGTTGCTGATGCTTCTGGTGGCGCTGGTGGCGCTGGTGAAGTTCCCGTTCGGTGGGTGGCTGGTGCGGGGGCGGGTGTTCCACGTGCTGATGATCGTGGCGGTGCCGCTGCCGTATGTGGCGATGGTGTCGGGGTGGGTGTTCCGTGAGGTGGGGCGGCAGCCGTGGATGGTGTACGGGGTGCTGAAGACGCGGGACGCGCTGTCGCCGGGGGTGGGGTCGGGGGCGATCACGGTGTCGTTCGTGGCGTTCTCGGTGCTGTTCGGGGTGCTGTTCGGGGTGAACGCGTGGCTGCTGGTGCGGTTCGCGCGGCGGGGTCCGGAGGGGGCGGGGCTGGGTGCCCCTCCCCCGGCGGAGCCGGCCGCGCCGGTGATGAGCCCGACGTTCTGACAGGAGCCTGGTGATGGATTCTCTCGCGGTGGTGTTGCTGGCGGTGTTCTCGGCCGGGTATCTGGTGCTGGCCGGTGCCGATGTCGGGGTGGGGATGCTGCTGCCGTGGCTGGGGCGGGATCAGCGGGAGCGGCGGCTGGTGATCGCGTCGTTCGCGCCGTTCTTCCTGGGCAACGAGGTGTGGCTGGTGGCGGCGGCGGGGCTGGTGGCGGGTGCGTTCCCGGGGCTGGAGCACGGGTTGCTGGAGGAGTTGTATCCGCTGTTCGCGGTGCTGCTGTTCGGGTGGGTCGTGCGGGACATGGGGTTGTGGCTGCGGGGCCGGGTGGACGCGGCGGGGTGGCGTGGCGGGTGTGACGCGGCGGTGGTGGCGGGGAGTTGGGCGCTGGCGCTGGCGTGGGGGTCGGTGCTGGGTTCGGTGCTGGCCGGTGGCGGGATGGGTGTGGGGAGTGTCGCGGGGTTGCCGTTGGCGGTGCTGTTCGCCTGGCATGGTGCGGGGTTCGCGCGGTGGCGGCTGCCGGTGGGGTTGGCGGGGCGTGCGGGGCGGGTTCCGGCCCGGTACGGGTTGTCGGCGCTGGTGATGGCGGGGGCGCCGGTGGTGGCCGGGGTGCAGGTGGAGTGGTCGCGGGTGGTGGCCGAGGGTGCGGGGCTGACGGTGACGGCGGTGGTGACGGTGGTGGTGCTGCCGCTGCTGCTGGCGTCGCAGGCGCTGGTGTGGTGGACGTTCCGGGGGCGTGTGGAGTCGCCCTCGTACCTGTAGGCGGTCGGGGTGAGGGGTGTCGAGCGGCGTCTGCTGCGGTTGGTTCCTGGCCGGGTGATGGTGCTGCTGGGGGTGCTGGCGGCGGGTCAGGGTGTGCTGCTGGTGGTGCAGGCGGAGTTGCTGGTGCGGGCGGTGGCGGGTCTGGATACGGGCCCGTTGCCGTGGGTCGCGGTGGCGGTTGCGGGGCGTGCGTTGCTGGCGTGGGCGGTTGCGCTGGTGGCGGGCCGGGCGGCGGCGCGGGTGAAGCGGGGGCTGCGGGGTGAGCTGCTGGGGCGGGCGGCGGGTGACGCGGGCGGGCGGGTGACGTTGCTGACCCGGGGGTTGGACGCGGTCGATCCGTTCTTCACCGGTTATGTGCCGCAGGTGGTGGCGGCGTGTGCGGTGCCGGTGGTGGTGCTGGTGCGGCTGGTGGCGGCGGATTGGGCGTCGGCGCTGGTGGTGGTGGTGACGGTTCCGCTGGTGCCGGTGTTCGGTGCTCTGGTGGGGATGCGGACGGCGGCGTTGACGGGGCGGCAGTGGGGGCTGCTGCACCGGTTGGGCGGGCATTTCCGGGACGTGGTGGCGGGGCTGGGGACGTTGCGGGCGTTCGGGCGGACCGGTCATCAGTCGGTGGTGGTGCGGGAGCTGGCGGGTGAGCATCGGCGGGCGAGTGTGCGGGCGCTGCGGGTGGCGTTCCTGTCGTCGCTGGTGCTGGAGCTGGTGTGCGCGCTGTCGGTGGCTTTGGTGGCGGTTCCGGTGGGGTTGCGGTTGCTGGGCGGGGAGATGGTGCTGGCGACGGGTCTGCTGGTGCTGGTGCTGACGCCGGAGGTGTATCTGCCGTTGCGGGCGCTGGGGCAGCGTTTCCACGCGAGTGCGGAGGGGGTGGCGGCGGCGCGGGAGGTGTTCGCGGTGCTGGACGCGCCGGCGGTTTCGGGGGGCGGGGGCCGGGTCGTGGCGGGTGAGCGGGCTCCGGAGATCGTGCTGGAGGAGGTGACGGTGCGGTATCCGGGTGCGGCGGAGGCGGCGTTGGACCGGGTGTCGCTGCGGGTGGGGCCGGGTGAGCGGGTGGCGGTGACGGGGCCGTCGGGGGCGGGCAAGTCGACGCTGCTGCTGGTGCTGGCGGGGCTGGTGTCCCCCGATTCGGGGCGGGTGCTGGTCGACGGGGTGGATCTCGCGGAGCTGGAGGCGGGGGCGTGGCGGGCGCGGGTGGGGTGGGTGCCGCAGCGGCCGCATCTGTTCGCGGCGTCGGTGGCCGACAACGTCCGGCTGGGTGATCCGGGCGCGGGGGTGGAGCGGGTGCGGGAGGCGGTGCGGGCGGCCGCAGCGGATTTCGTCGAGGATCTGCCGGAGGGGTTGGCGACGGTGCTGGGTGAGGGCGGTGCGGGGTTGTCGGCGGGGCAGCGGCAGCGGGTGGCGATCGCGCGGGCGTTCCTGTCGGGTGGGCCGGTGATGCTGCTGGACGAGCCGACGGCACGGCTGGATCTGCACAGTGAGCGGGTGCTGGTGGATGCGGCGGTGCGGTTGCTGGCGGGGCGGACGGCGGTGCTGGTGGCGCATCGTCCGGCGTTGCTGCGGGCGGTGGACCGGGTGGTGCGGTTGGAGGGCGGCCGGGTGTGCGCGGGGGCCGGTGGGCGTGTCGGTGGGGTGGCGGCGTGAGGGGCGTGTCGGGGGTGTGGGGCGCGGTGCGTCCGCACGCGGTGCGGCTGGTGGCGGCGGGCGTGGCGGGTGCGGCGGCGGAGCTGTGCGGGCTGGGGTTGATCGCGGCGGCGGCGTGGCTGATCGCGCGGGCGTCGCAGCGTCCGGAGCTGGCGGCGTTGTCGGTGGCGGTGGTGGCGGTGCGGGGGTTCGCGCTGGCGAAGGGGTCGCTGCGGTATGTGGAGCGGCTGGCGGGGCATGACGCGGCGTTGCGGGCGCTGGCGGAGTTGCGGGGCCGGGTGTTCGACGCGTTGGCTGCGGCGCGTCCGGGGGCGCGGCGGGTGCGTGACGGTGATGCGCTGACGCGGATGGTGTCGGATGTGGACGCCGTGCAGGATCTGCTGCTGCGGTGTGTGCTGCCGGTGGCGGGGTCGGTGGTGTGCGGGGCCGCGGGGGTGGCGGTGTGTGCGCTGGTGGAGGCGTCGGCGGCGGTGGTGCTGGCGGTGGGTCTGCTGGTGGCGGGGGTGGTGCTGCCGGGGGTGGCGGCGGTGGCCGGTGGGCGTGCGGCGGCGCGGATGGCGGACGGGCGTGAGGTGTTGGCGGTGCGGGCGCTGGATGTGCTGGAGGGTGCGCGGGATCTGGCGATGTTCGGGGCGTCGGGGCGGTTCGCGGAGCGGGCGCGGGAGGCGGTGCGGGGGCTGGAGCGGGCGGAGCGGTCGGCGGCGCGGGTGTCGGCGGTGGTGGCGGCGGCGGGTTTCGTGGTGCAGGGCGTGACGGTCGCGGGGGTGGCGTGGGCGGGGTTGCGTGCGGGTGTGGACGAGGTGGGTGCGGCGGTGGTGGCGTTGACGGCGCTGGTGGCGGTGGAGTCGGTGCTGCCGTTGGCGGGTGCGGCGCAGCGGTTGCGGGAGGTGGCGCCTGCGGTGGGCCGGGTCGGGGCGGTGCTGGCCTCTCCCCCGGCGTCGTGTCCGGTGCGTCCGGTGGTGGTGCCGCGGGGTCCGCTCGGGGTGGAGTTGCTGGGGGTGCGGGTCGCCTTTGGGGAGGGGGTGGCTTTGGACGGGGTGGATCTTCGGGTGGAGCGGGGTCGGCGGGTCGCGGTGGTGGGGGCGAGCGGTGCGGGCAAGAGCACGCTGCTGGCGGCGGTGTCGGGGGATGTGCCGGTGGCGGCGGGTGCGGTGCTGCTCGGTGGGCGGGACGTGGGGGTGTATGCGCCTGGGGATGTGCGGGAGGCGGTGCGGGGGTTGGCGCAGGACGCGCACGTGTTCGCGGCGTCGGTGCGGGCGAATGTGCTGCTGGCGCGTCCGGACGCGGATGAGGAGCGGTTGTGGGCGGCGGCGGAGCGGGCGCGGTTCGCCGAGGTGGTGCGGGCGTTGCCGGACGGGTGGGACACGGTGGTGGGGGCGGGTGGGCGCGGGTTGTCGGGCGGGCAGCGGCAGCGGCTGCTGCTGGCGCGGGCGCTGCTGGCCGATCCGCCGGTGCTGGTGCTGGACGAGCCGACGGAGGGGTTGGATCCCGCGGCGGCGGACGCGGTGACGCGCGAGCTGCTGGAGGCGCCGGGGGGCGGGACGTTGCTGCTGGTGACGCATCGGTTGGCGGCGCTGGGTGCGGCCGACGAGGTGGTGGTGCTGGATCGGGGGCGGGTGGTGCAGCGGGGTCGGCATGAGGAGTTGCTGGCGGTGCCGGGGGCTTACCGCGATCTGTGGGAGGCGGAGGTTCTGGCCGCTCGGGCGGCGGTGTGATGGCGGGTGTGGTGGAGGGCTTGGGCGAGGGCGGCGATGGCGTCGGTGATGGCTGAGGTGGGGACGGCGGCGTAGCCGAGGACGAGCCCGGGCGGGTGGGGGCGTTGTGCGTGCCATGACAGCGGGTGGGTTTTGACGCCGTGTTCCAGTGCGGCGGCGGCGAGGGCGGTGTCGTGGAGGGCGCCTGGGGGGTGGTCGGGGAAGGTGATGGTCAGGTGCAGTCCGGCGGCGGCGCCGTGGACGGCGGCGGTGGGCAGGTGGGCGGCGATGGCCTGGATCATCGTGTCGCGGCGTCGGCGGTGGCGGCGGCGCAGGAGCCGCAGGATGCGTTCCATCTCGCCGGAGTTCATGAGTTCGGCGAGGACGAGTTGCGGGAGGGCGGCGTTGCCGAGGTCGGCGAAGCGTTTCTCGGCGATGACGGCGTCCAGGTGCGGGGGCGGGGGCAGGATCCAGCCGGTGCGCAGTGCGGGGGCGAGGAGTTTGGAGACGCTGCCGAGGTAGAAGGCGCGGTCGGTGAGCATGGAGCGCAGGGCGGGGACGGGGGGCCGGTCGTAGCGGTGTTCGGCGTCGTAGTCGTCTTCGATGATCAGGCCGCCTTCGGCGGCCCAGCGTGTGAGGTCGCGGCGGCGGTCGCCGCTGAGGACGGTGCCGGTGGGGAACTGGTGGGCGGGGGTGAGCAGGACGGCGGGGGCGCCGGTGGCGTGGAGGCGGTCGACGCGGATGCCGGCGGTGTCGACGGGGACGGGCGGGGTGGCCATCCCCCAGTGCGCCAGGTGCTGGCGGACGCCGAGGGAGCCGGGGTCCTCCACGGCGATCCGGTCGATGCCTTCGCGGGTGAGGACGCGGGCGACGAGGCCGAGGGCCTGGGCGGTGCCGGCGACGACGACGATGCTGCCGGGGTCGGCGGTGATGCCGCGGTAGCGGGCGAGCCAGGCGGCGACGGCGGTGCGCAGGGCGGGGGTGCCGCGCGGGTCGCCGTAGCCGAGTCCGGCGGCGGGCAGGTCGCGCAGGACGGTGCGTTCGGCGCGCTGCCAGGCCGCGCGGGGGAAGGCGGCGAGGTCGGGCAGGCCGGGTGACAGGTCGATGCCGGCGGGCAGGTCGCGCAGGGTGTCGAAGATGTCGGGGCCTGGGTGCGTGGGGAACGGGGCGGGCAGCGCCGGGGCTGGAACGGTGGTCACCCGAGTGGGGTGTTCGGGTGGAGGTGCTGGGGTGAGGGGGGCCGCGACGACGATGGTGCCGGCTCGGCCGCGTCCGGCCAGGTGGCCTTCGTCGGCCAGGCGCTGGTAGGCCTCGGTGACCGCGCCGCGGGAGACGCGCAGTTCGGCGGCCAGGACGCGGGTGGCGGGCAGGCGGGTTCCGACGGGCAGGCGGCCGTCGGCGACGGCGTCGCGGAGGCGTCCGGCGAGCCAGTCGGCGAGCCCGCCGGGCGGGGCGTCGGCGGGGTCGAGGTGCAGGAAGTCCGACCCTGGCGTTACGGACCTGTTCGGTTCGTCGTCTTTGGACCTGTTCACTGGGCCATTGTGCGGCCACGGTGGTCGCATGGAAACCACGATGACGGACGGTCCCGGCGGCTACGTGCACGGGTACTCGGGACGGGAGGCGCGGCGGCTCGGCGACCAGGCCGACGCTCTGGCCGCGTTGGTGCACGACGGGACGGCCTATCCGGCGGGCAGCCGGGTGCTGGAGGCCGGCTGCGGGGTGGGGGCGCAGACGGTGCATCTGGTGGCGCGCTCCCCCGGTGCGCGCCTGACCGCGGTGGACCTTTCGCGGGAGTCGCTGGAGCAGGCCCGTGCCCGCGTCGAGGCGTCCTTCCCCGCCGCGGGGGTGCGGTGGCGGTGCGCGGACCTGCGGGACCTGCCGTTCGGCGACGCGGAGTTCGACCACGTGTTCGTGTGCTTCGTGCTGGAGCATCTGCCCGATCCGCGCGCCGTGCTGGCGGGTCTGCGGCGGGTGCTGCGGCCCGGGGGGACCCTCACGGCCGTCGAGGGCGACCACGGGTCGGCGTTCTTCCACCCTGACAGCGCCCACGCGCGCGCCGCGATCGCCCATCAGGTCGCGTTGCAGGCCGCGGCGGGCGGCGACGCGCTGCTCGGGCGGCGGCTGGGGCCGCTGCTGGCCGAGGCCGGGTACGCGCGGGTCGGCGTGGTCCCGCGGACCGTGTACGCCGACCGGGCGCGGCCCGGCCTGCGGCGGGCCTTCACCCGCGACACCTTCACCGCGATGATCGAGTCGGTGCGCGGGGAGGCCGTCGCGGCGGGGCTGGCCACCCCGGCCGACTTCGACCGGGGGGTCGCCGACCTGCACCGCGCCGCGGACGCCGACGGAACGTTCCACTACACGTTCTTCAAGGCCACCGCCGTGAACCCGGGGTGAGAGCCGCCCCTGGAGACGGGGCCAGAGGGCGGGCCGGTCAGTTGTCGGGCAGGAGCGGGCCGAGGGGGCCGAGGTCGAGGTTGAGGTCGTGGTCGTCCAGGTCGAAGTGGTCCTTGAGGCGGGTCATCGCCTCGTCCAGGCGCATCAGCGCCAGCCCGAGGTCCTCGATCTGCTGGTCGGTGAGGTCGCCGCCCTCGGCGCGGCGCAGCGCCTGCCGCTCCATGAGCTGCCGGATCAGTTCGACCAGGGTCAGCACCAGCTTCACCAGGTCCCGCTCGACCGTCTCGGGGTCGGAGCGCAGCCGCTGCATCGTGCGCGAGGACCGCTCCCGCAGGTCCGCCTCCCGCACCGGCGCGGCGCGCACCGGGGCGTCCCCGTGGGTGGCTCCGGCGGAGGTCCCCGGGGAGGACGATTCGGTGCGGCCGGCCAGGATGTCGTCGGTGAAGGGGTCGCCGACGGCGGGGTCGTGCACCGACACCTCCCCGCTGACCGGGTCGCGGCTCCCCCGCTCGCGGTCGCCGCGCGCGGAGGGCCCGGCGCCGGTCGGGCCGGGGGGCCGATGGTCGGGTCGGGTCACGGTCGCTCCTCCTCGGGCAGCAGCTCGTCGCGGACGGAGGTGATCAGCGCCCGCAGGGACACCTCCACCAGGTCCACGCCCGCGATCGAGATGACCAGGTCGCCGGTGATGACGACGCCGCCCGCCAGCAGGCGGTCCAGCAGGTCGACCAGCGCGATCCGCTCCATCGGGGCGTCGCGGCCCTGGTCCAGGAGGGCCGTCACGCCGCCCCCGGCTCGATGAAGGAGTAGGGCGGCCAGGGCCCCGTCACCTCCACCTCGATGCCCGCCAGCCTCTGGTCGGCGGCCCGCGCCACCGCCAGGAACCCCTCCACCTGCTCCTCGTCCAGCAGGTAGGCGACGTTGAGGATCTGGGTGCCCGCCCGGCCCGACAGGCGCGGGTCCTGCGGCGGGTGGTGCCGGGACGCCACGGCGTGGTCGGCGAGTTCGGCGTGCACCGCGTCGGCCTGCTCGCCGACCCGGCGGCCGGCGTCGGCGCGGCGGCGGCGCTCCTGCTGCCGGCGCCGCAGGTACGCCGCTCCCGGCCCGGCGGGGGCCGCGCCCTCCGCGCCTTCCGCGCCTTCCGCGTCCCCCGCGTCCTGGCGGGGGCCGGTGAGGGGCTCGGCGCCCGGCGCGAGCCCCCCACCGGGGTCGGGGCCGTCGCGGCCGGTGTCGCCGCGCAGCAGTTCAGGGTCGGCGTAGGCCTTCACGCCCCACTCCGAGCGGCCGTCGATGAGGTCGAGGACCTCGGTGAACCGGCCGCCCTCGTCGGTGAGGACCTCGGCGACGCGGGCGTCGTCGCGGTAGATGGTCGCGATGCGCACCGGCGCGGTCGGGGCGGCGTGCGCGGCCCGGTCCACCACGTCGTGGTGGGCGCGGGCGGTGGCCTCCAGCCACTGCAGGTCCTCCAGGTTGGCGCGCAGCGCCGCCTCGCCGTACTCGTCGAGCCGGACGGTGCTGACCAGGGCGGTCAGTCCTGCCGCGACCACGCCGCGCACGGGCGCGCCGGCCACCCCGGAAGCGTCGCGCAGCGCGGCCGGGTCCAGGCCGCGCGCGACTCCGTACAGGTAGACGCCGGTGCCGGCCGGGTCGGCGGCGTGGTCGCCGGCGGTCCGGCCGGCGAACCCGGGGGCGGTCATGATGAGGGCTCCTTTCCGTCTCCGGTCCGTTCGGCGGCGCCGTCGGCGCCGGCCTCGAGGGCGGCCAGGCGCTCGCGCAGCCGCCGGTTCTCCTCCAGCAGCTCGCGGTCGCCCTGGCCGTCCACCTCCTTCTGCCGGGCCTTGGACGACAGCGACGGGTCGTGCTCCCACCAGTCGATGCCCATTTCCTTGGCCCGGTCCACCGACGCCACCAGCAGCCGAAGCTTGATCGTCAGCAGTTCGATGTCCAGCAGGTTCACCCGGACGTCCCCGACGATCACGATCCCCTTGTCGAGGATGCGTTCCAGCAGGTCGGCCAGGTTGGCGCCCTGCCGCTCCCCGGCCACCGACCGCGCCGGCGAGCGCTGGCCGGTCCAGGAGATCTCACTCACAGCCGCTCAGTTCCTCTCCACTCGTCCGCGGGAGTAGCGGCCGGCGCGCCGGTAGCTCACCAGCTCCCCGTCGGCGTCCACCTCGGTGTCGTAGACCGCGAGGATGTCCGCCGAGTCGGGGATGCGGTGGGTCTCCACGACCTCCACCTTGACGCGCCAGCCCTCCTCCGTGCGCTCCATTCCCACGACGCTCTCGGCCCTGCGGCCGGTCATCGCCGTCACGTGCTCCACCGCCATCGCGGCGGCCTTGGACGCGGACAACATCACCGGCCTCCTAGCCGCCCGGCTGGTAGCCGCGGGCGCGGCCCTCGTTCAAGCGGCGGATCAGCTCCTCCTCGCGCTCGGCGGCCTCCTCCTCGGTGATCTCGCCGGCGGCGGCCTCGTCGGCCACCTGCTGCATCTCCGCGGCGATGCGCCCCGGGTCGTACAGCTGCGCCTCGGCCTGCTCGGTCAGGGTCTCGGCCAGCCACATCACGCCCTTGACGGGCGCGAGGGGGGCCGTGACCAGACCGGTGAAGAATCCCATCGCCTGTCACGCCTCCGGAACGAAGTCGTAGGGCGGCAGCGGCCCGATGAGCCGGATGCGGATCCGGTCGCCGTGCTGCTGCCCCAGCTTCTCCACGGCCTCCTCGAACGCGGCGCGGCGGTCGGCGCGGACCAGGAAGGAGGCGTCCAGGACGTCCTCCTCGCGGGCCGGGGTCTTGCGCGTGAACGCCTCGGCCGCCGAGGCCGCCCCGTCCAGCAGGACCTGCTCGTCGCTCTCCCGGAGCCGCTGCATCGACTGCGCGATCAGCTCGCCGAGCCGGACGCGGTCGTAGTAGACGGCGTCGGCGGCGTCGGCCGGGACCTCCCGCAGCCGCTGCGCCAGCTCGGCGACCTCCGGGTCGTTCTGCATGATCTCCCGCAGCACCGCGTCCTCGACGTAGGTGCCCTTGACGCGCAGTTCGACCCGGCCGTCCAGCTGGTCCAGGACCTGCGCGAAGCGCTCGGAGTTGTCGGCCAGCAGTTCCTTCTCCACCGCGCCGCGGTCGGCCAGCGCGGCCCCGAACCGGAACGGCAGGACCACGGTGCCGGCATCGACCAGCGCGTTGAGGACCCGCTGGTGCGCGACCAGGTCGGCGCGCTCGCCCAGGGCGCGGTCGGCCGGCAGGTCGCTGACGACGGCGGCGGCCGTGCCGCCGTCCTCCACCAGCGACACCGGCCGGTCGTCCAGCCCGGCCAGGTCCGGTGGCAGCGCCACGCCCGACTGGGTCACCCCGTACACGTACTGCGGGATCCGGTCCCCGGCCTCAGAGCCGCCGGGGGTCTGAGGCGTGCTCATTCTTCCTCGTCCTCCTTCTTGCGCGACGAGCGGCGCCGCGCGGGTTCCTTGTCCTCTTCCTCGTCGGAGTCGCCGCCGAAGGTCTCCTTCAGCCGCTCCTGGGCCCCCTCCAGGGCACCGCGCGTCTTCTTCTTCGCGCCCGACTCCTGCATTCCGCCAACGAACTCCGGCAGGCCCTGCGAGGTGCCGTCGTGAGCGATGTCCAGACGGTTCACCGCCTCGGCGAACCGCAGGTAGGTGTCGACGCTGGCGACCACGATCCGCACGTCGATCGTGAGGATCTCGATTCCCACCAGCGAGACCCGCGCGTACAGGTCGATGACCAGACCCTTCTCCAGGATCAGGTCGACGACGTCGGCGAGACCGCTGCCGGAACCGCCGCGCTGCACGACATTGCTGCCCGAAGTCTGCTGGGCGACCGGCCCAGTCATGTGATCGCTCCTTCTCGGGGTTGACCCGTTTGGGGGTGAAGCATGAACCCCGGTGTACCCGTCTCGGTCTGCCTAAACAGGAGAACCGTTTCCGGTTATGTGCTGGTCAAGGCGAAATGTCCGTCCAGACATGCGCGACGCCCCCGCAGAACCGGGTTCTGCGGGGGCGTCGCCCTCGTCGAAAGACTCGCGAAACGCCGGGGTCAGCGCTTGCGGGCGGAGAGGCGCCCGACGACGATCCCGGCGACGGCCGCGCCCGCCACCGGCACCGCCCTCAGGAACCGTCCCAGCGTGAGCAGCTTGGCCACGCCCGCCACGCGGCCGGGCAGCGCCGCCACCTGGCCGCCGGCCCGCGCCACCCCGGTCCCCGCCGTCTTCGCCGCGCCCTGCGCGGTGCCCTGGGCGCTCTGCGCCGCGCCCTTGGCGGTACCCGCGGTGCTCTTCGCACCGCTGTTGGCCGTGCCCTTCGCTGTGTCCTTGGTGCTCTTGGCGCTGTCCTTGGTGCCCTTGGCGGTGCTCTTCGCGCCCGTGCCGGCGGCCTCGGCCGTGCCCGCCGCCTTGCCCGCCGCCCTGCTGACGTTCTTGCTCGCTTGTCCGGACCCGTTGCCCGGGACCGAGGGGGTCTCCATCATCCGTCCTTCCGTCGGGGGGATCTGCCTGCCGAACCGGCGGGGCGCCGCACCGGGCGCGGCGCCCCGCCGGCGAAGAATCGCGTTCGTCGGCCGTACCGCGGCGTACCCCACCCGGCCACCGCAAACATGCGAGCCGCCCCCGCGCCGCCCGGCGCGGCAGGCCCCGCATACGGCGGGCGGCCGCCGCCGACGGTTGGAACCCTCGCTCCGGGTATGCCGCACCCCATGCCACCCGATGAGCCGCCGGGCGCGCCGGGACCACGGCCGCGACCCGGCCCCGCCCGGCGTGCCGCCGAGCCGCTGGCCTGGTGGACGGCGCTGCTGGCGGTGTACCTGGCCCTGGTGTCGGCCATCTCCCTCACCGAGATCACCGTCGGGGCCCTCGCTGCCGCCGCGGGCGCCGCCGCCGCCGTCGCCGCGCGCCGGGTCCTGCTCGCCACCGGCGCCGCCCGCCCGCCCGAGGACCGCGGCCCCTCCCCCGCCGTCCCGCCCGCCCGCCTCCTCCCGCCCCTGGCCCGGCTGCCCGCCCAGGTCGTCGCCGACACCGCCCGCATCACCGCGCGCGGCGCGTCCGGCGGGGACTGGACGACGCTGGCCTGCCCGCCCGGCCCCGCCGGCCGCGCCGCCGCGACCCTGCTGATGTCGGCCTCCCCCGGCGCCTACGTCGGCGGCGTCGACCCCGAACGCGCGCTGCTGCGCGTGCACCGCCTGACCGGTCCGTCGCCGTTCGAGCGGAGCCTGCGGCGCGCCGGGCTCGTCGACGACCCCCGGCACCGCGCCGCCCACGGCTCCCCGCCCGCCGGAGGCGACCGGGGAGGCGACCGGTGACGACCGACGTCGCGGGCACCGCGATCCCCGCCCTCGTCCTCATGATCGGCGCGCTGCCGCCGGTGCTGCTGGCCACGCTGCGCGGCCGGCCCGCCGGGCGGCTGGCCGGGCTGATCGTCACCGGCCCGCTGGTCACCCTCGCGCTGCTGCTGCTGTCCGCCGCCTACGGCCGGCCCGCCTACCTCGACGTCGCCCTGGTCCTGGCGCTGCTGTCGTTCGCCGGGTCCCTGGTGTTCGCCCGGTTCCTGAGCCGGACCCTGTGAAAGGGGAGCCCCGATGAGCCTGAACCTGCTCGCCGACACGCTGACCTGGGCCGGAACCGCCCTCGCCGTCGCCACCGGACTGCGGCTGCCCTTCACCCACGGCGCCGCCGCCCGCCTGCACGCCGTCGCGCCCGTCACCGTCCTGGCCGCGCCGCTGCTCATCGCCGGGCTGGCGCTGCGGCCCTGGTCGTCCTGGCACGACGTCGCCAAACTCGCCGTCATCGCCGTCCTGCTCGCCGCGACCGGCCCCGCCACGATCAGCACCGCCGGGCAGGCCGTCCAACGCGCCGGCCGGACGGAGTGACCCGCCGTGACCACCGTCCTCACCGCCCCAGCGCCCGCGCTGGTGGCCGCCGCGCCGGACGCGCTGCCCGGGCCGCTGTCCGACGCCCTCATCGCCGTCTCCCTCGCCCTGGCCGCGCTGATGGCCACCGCCGTCGTCCTGACCCGCGACCCCGTCCGCCAGGCGATCGTGCTGTCGGGCTACGGGATGGTCCTCGGCCTGCTGTTCCTCGTCCTGCAGGCCCCCGACGTCGCGATGTCCCAGATCGGCGTCGGGACCGTCCTCGTGCCGCTGCTGGTCGTGCTGGCACTGCACGCCACCCGCCGCTACCGCGACAACGGAAACGGCGGGAACGGCGGGAACGGCGAGCGCGGAACAGAAGCCGGGGAGAGCCACGGCCGCGGCGGCGGGCGGACGCGCCGGTGAGGCCCCGCACCCGCGTCTCGCTGTTCGCCGCCGGCGCCGCCGGGACCGCCGCCCTGTTCACCGCCGGGACGCTCGGCCTGCCCGCCTTCGGCGGCCCCCTGCACCCCTACTCCGACCGCGCCGTCCACCAGGCCCTGCGGCGCGGCACCTCCAACGCCGTCTCCTCCGTCAACTTCGACCAGCGCGCCTTCGACACCCTCGGCGAGGAGCTCATCCTGCTGTCGGCCGCGCTCGCCGCCGTGGCGCTGCTGCGCGTCGTGCGCAGCGAGGACGAGAGCGACGGCGCCACCCACCGGCACGGGCCCGCCGAGGTCTCCGACGCGCTGCGCGTCGTCGGCCACCTCCTGCTCCCCTTCACCCTGCTCACCGGCGTCTACATCGTCGCCCACGGCGCCCAGTCACCCGGCGGCGGCTTCCAGGGCGGCGTCGTCCTCGGCACCGCGATCCACCTGCTCTACCTGGCCGGCGACTACCCCGCCCTGCAGCGGCTGCGGCCCATCCCGGTGTTCGAGTCCGCCGAGGCCGTCGCCGCCGCCGCGTTCGTCCTGCTGGCCCTGGCCGCCGCCGGAGCCTCCCCCGCCGTGCGCGTCCCCGCCCTCAACACCGCCGTCGGGATCGAGGTCGGCTGCGCCTCGGTCCTGCTGCTCGGCAAGTTCTTCGAACAGGCACTCCTGGTCCGCGAGCACCCCGGGACCGGCGACCCGCGGGAGCCCGCATGAGCACCGTCCCCTACCTCGCCGCCGGCTGGATCATGCTCGCCGGCCTCTACGGCATCGTCACCACCCGCGACCTCGTGCACGCCGTGGTGTGCCTGTCGGTCACCCAGTCCGGCACCTACGTGCTGCTGCTGGCCATCGGGTACCGCTCCGGCGCCACCGCCCCCGTGTTCTCCGACCGCCCGCCGCCCCCCGCCGGCGGGCCCGTCACCGACCCCGTCGTCCAGGCCATGACCCTCACCGACATCGTCGTCGGCGCCACCGTCACCGCGCTGCTGCTCGCCCTGGCCGTCCAGGTCGCCAAACGGCGCGGCACCCTGGACCCCGGCGCCCTGCGCCCCCTCGAACCGTGATCCTGCAGGCCACCGTCGCGCTGCCCGTCCTGGTCGCCGCCCTGCTCGCCGCCACCGGACGGTGGCTGCCGCGCCCCGCCGTCGACATCACCGCCCTGGCCACCGCCGCCGCCGTCACCGCCCTGACCGGCCTCACCCTCGCCCGCGCCCCCCACCGCCCCCAGGTCACCTGGCTCGGCGGCTGGGGCCCGGCCACCGGCGTCGGCATCCCCCTGGCCGCCGACCCCCTCGCCGCCGCGCTCGCCTGCGTCGCCGCCGCCCTCACCCTGGCCGCCCTGGCGTTCTCCTGGCGCTACTTCACCGAGATCCAGGCCGTCTTCCACGCGCTCATCCTGCTGTTCCTGGCCTCCATGTGCGCGTTCGTCTACACCGGCGACCTGTTCGACGCCTTCGTGTTCTTCGAGCTGATGAGCGTCGTGGCGTTCGCGCTCACCGGCTACCGCTCCGAGGAGCCCGCCACCGTCCACGGCGCCCTCAACTTCGGCATCGTCCAGTCCCTGGGCGCCTACCTCACCCTCGCCGGCATCGCCCTGGTCTACGGCCGCACCGGGCAGCTCGGACTGGCCGCCATCGGCCGCCACCTCGCCGTCGCCGGCCACCACGGCCGCCCGGGCGCCCTGATCACCGCCGCGTTCGTGCTCATCTGCACCGGCTACCTCGTCAAGGCCGCCGCCGTCCCCTTCCACTTCTGGCTCGCCGACGCCCACGCCGTCGCCCCCACCCCCGTCTGCGTCCTGTTCTCCGGCGTCATGGTCGAACTCGGCGTGTACGGGGTCGCGCGGACCTACTGGGCCGTGTTCCCCGGACTGGTGCCGCTGCGCGCCGTCGCCGTCCTCGGCGCCGCCGCGGCGCTGCTCGGCGCGGTCATGTGCGTCCTGCAGCACCACATCAAGCGGCTGCTGGCCTACTCCACCATCAGCCACGCCGGGCTGCTCCTGCTCGGCGTCGCCGCCGGCACCCCCGCGGCGCTGTCGGGCACCGCCTACTACCTGGCCGGGCACGCCGGCGTGAAGGGCGCGCTGTTCCTCGCCGCCGGGGCCCTGCTGAACCGGTACCAGACCGTCGACGCCCGCGACCTGCGCGGCCGCGGCCGCGTCATGCCCGTCACCGGCGCCGTCGTCCTCATCGGAGGGCTGTGCCTGGCCGGGCTCCCGCCCTCCGGGCTGTTCGCCGGGCACTCCGTCACCGAGCACGCCGTCCAGGAGCAGGGCTGGTGGTGGTTCACGCCCCTGTCCATCGCCGCCTCAGCCGTCACCGCCGGAGCCGTCCTGCGCGTGTGGCTCGTGGTGTGGCGCGGCATGCACCCGCGCCGCGACCCAGGCCAGAACGGACCAGCGGAGGAGGACGAGCACGAAGGCCCCGAGACGCCCGTCACCCTCACGTCCATCCCCTGGGTCATGGTCACGCCCGCCGTCGCGCTGCTGGCCGCCGGCCTGGCGATCGGGCTGCTGCCCGGCGGGCCCGTCGCCGACGCCGCCACGCTGTTCGCCGACCGCGACGCCTACGCCGCCCTCGTCCTGGACGGCCGCCTCACCCACCCCCACGCGCCGCCCGCCGAGCCCTGGACGGCCGCGGGCCTCGCCGGCTCGGCCGTCACCGTGCTGCTGGCACTGGCCGTGGCCGCCGCCGGCGTCCGCCGCGCCGCTCACACCCCCTCAGCGGCCCCCTCCGCACGCGCCCCGCTGGGGCGCGCCGTCGGCGCCGCCACCCGCCGCCTGCACGAACTGCACTCCGGGCACGTCGGCGACTACGCCGCCTGGCTCACCGCGGGCGTCGCCGTCCTGGCTCTGCTCACCACCCGCTTCTGACCGCCCCGGAGCTTCCCGGAGCCTCCGGCGGGTCAGATGCTCCAGAGCCGGCGCTTGCGGTAGCGGGGCTCCCACATCACCCGGTTCAGCTCCCGCAGGGGCTTGGGCAACGCCGTGAGGAACCGGCTCCGCTCGACCGGGCCGATCCCGTCCACCACCCACGGGACGAACAGCGGCGTCCCCGCCGCGCAGCGGTCCCGCGCCTCCCCGGCCAGCGCCCGCCACTCCGCGCCGGACAGCACCGACTCCGCCAGCGGCAGCGCGCTCATCTCCTCGTGCCGCAGATGCCGCTCCAGCGCCTCGCGCAGCTCGCGCACCGCCGCCGGCAGATCACCGCCCTCCCCCGCCGCGCCGTTCATCGCCGCGTCGACGCGGGCGACCAGCGGGCCCAGGCGGGCGTGGTCGGCGCGCATCTCCTCCAGCACCGCCCGCTCGGCCCGGCGCCCCGCCACCGCGCGCTCCACCCGCGGCCACAGCCACCCGTCCTCCAGCTCCTGGTGCAGCCGGATCTGCTCCTTGAGGTTCTCCCAGCCCGCGCGCACGTGCCCCGCCCGGCCCTTGCCCGCAGCCGCGGCCGCCGCGAGCCGGTCCAGATCCCGGCGGAACGCCTGGTGGGCGGCGTACAGGAGGGTGCGGCACGTCATGTCCCGCGGCCGCGTCGCGGAAGTCTCCGAACCTGCGAAGGTCTCCATACCCATAGGAGGGCTCCGGCGGCCCCGATGTGACGTCCGGCGCGCCCGAGAGACCCACGTCACACGCCCCGCGCCACCCGGTCAGCCGCCGTCCCCTCCGCCGTCCCCTCCGCCGTCCGATCCGGCTGCCATGGCGGCGGCGATGCCGTCCAGGACGAGCGCCAGGCCGCCCTCGAACGCCTCCCGCGCCGCCTGCTCCAGGTAGGGGACGTCCTCGGCGTCGCCGAGGGAGTCCTCGGAGTTCAGCCAGGCCACCAGCGGGAAGCACTCGGCGAACCCCGGCGCCAGCGCCTCCAGGGCCCCCGCCCGGCCGTGCCACCACTGCTCCTCCGACAGTCCCGTCGCCCGCACCGCCTGCCGCGACTCGGCGAGGGTCTGCGCCGCGCCGCGCACCACGCTCGACAGCGCCGACACCGCACGCCGCACCCGCCGCGCCGACAGCCCGGTGGCGGCCAGCACGCCCAGCAGCGCCTCCAGCGCCCGGTACTCGTTCGGGCCGAGCACGGGCCGCGCCTGCGACACCTGCAGCATCCACGGATGCCGCAGGTAGAACTCCCAGGAGTCCCGCGCCCACCGGGTCAGCGCCGCCCGCCAGCCGTCCGCGGCGTCGTAGCCGCCGGGCAGCTCCGCCAGCGCGCGGTCGTACATCAGGTCCACCAGCTCGGCCTTGCCCGGCACGTAGGTGTACAGGGCCATCGCCGTGCGGCCGAGCCGCTCCCCGACCGCGCGCATCGACAGCGCCGCCATGCCCTCGGCGTCCGCGACGGCGATCGCCGCGTCCACGATGATCTCCACGCTCAGCCCCGGCCGCGGCCCCGGCCCCGTGCGGGGCGCCTGCGCGCCGCGCCACAGCAGGTCCATCGAGCGGCGTGGATCGCCCTGCCCGGCGAAGACGACCAACCTGCATCTCCTTATGCCATAAACTATCGAAATCGAGGATCTCTTTACGCCCTAAGATATCAAGCGAGTGAGGAAGCCCCCATGCCGCTCCAGCCGACGACCGCGCAGCCCGAGCCGCCCGCCGGCGGGCTCCGCGCCGCCGACGCCCACGACGTGATCGAGGTCCGCGGCGCGCGGGAGAACAACCTCGCCGACGTCAGCCTGGACGTCCCCAAGCGCCGCCTGACCGTGTTCACCGGGGTGTCGGGATCGGGCAAGTCGTCCCTGGTGTTCGGCACCATCGCGGCCGAGTCGCGGCGCCTGATCAACGAGACCTACACCGCGTTCGTGCAGGGCTTCATGCCGAGCGTCGGCCGCCCCGACGTCGACGCGCTGCGCAACCTCAGCGCCGCGATCGTGGTCGACCAGGAGCGGATGGGCGCCAACTCCCGCTCCACCGTGGGGACCGCCACCGACGCCCACACCATGCTGCGCATCATCTTCAGCCGGCTCGGGCGGCCGCACGCCGGCACCTCCTCGGCGTTCAGCTTCAACAACGCCGAGGGCATGTGCCCCGACTGCGAGGGGCTCGGCCGCGCCTCCCGCATCGACCTGGACCAGCTGGTCGACCGGGACCTGTCCCTCAACGAGGGCGCCGTCACCGTCCCGAACTTCGCCGTCGGATCCTGGTACTGGAAGGTGATCGCCGACTCGGGGCTGTTCGACCCCGACGCCAAGCTGCGCGACTACACCCCCGCCCAGTGGGACGACCTGCTCCACAAGCCCGCCACCAAGATCAAGAGCAGTGGCATCAACACCACCTACGAGGGCCTGCTGGTCAAGGTCAAGCGCCTCTACCTGGACAAGGACACCGAGTCGCTGCAGCCCCACATCCGCGCGTTCGTCGAGCGCGCCGTCGCCTTCAGCGCGTGCGGGGCCTGCGGCGGCGCCCGCCTCAACCAGGCCGCCCTCGCCAGCCGCATCGGCGGGCTCAACATCGCCGACTGCGCCGCCATGCAGATCAGCGACCTGGCCGCCGTCGTCCGCGAGATCACCGAGCCGTCCGTCGCGCCGGTGCTCGCCGCCCTCCAGGAGACCCTGGACTCCCTGGTCGAGATCGGCCTGGGCTACCTCAGCCTCGACCGCGAGTCCCCCACCCTGTCGGGCGGCGAGGCCCAGCGCGTCAAGATGGTCCGCCACCTCGGCTCCAGCCTCAGCGACATCACCTACGTCTTCGACGAGCCCACCGCCGGCCTGCACCCCCACGACATCGCCCGCATGAACGACCTGCTGCTGCGCCTGCGCGACAAGGGCAACACCGTCCTGGTCGTCGAGCACAAGCCCGAGACCATCGCGATCGCCGACCACGTCGTCGACCTCGGCCCCGGCGCCGGCACCGAGGGCGGACGGATCTGCTACACCGGCGACCTGCCCGGGCTCCGCGCCTCCGGCACCCTCACCGGACGCCACCTCGACCACCGCGCCCGGCTGCGCGACAAGGTCCGCGAGCCGTCGGGGCACCTCGCCATCAAGGGCGCGAACCTGCACAACCTCAAGGACGTCGACACCGAGATCCCCCTCGGCGTCCTCACCGTCGTCACCGGCGTCGCCGGATCGGGCAAGAGCTCCCTCATCCACGGGTCCCTGCCCGGACGCGACGGCGTCGTCGTGGTCGACCAGTCCCCCATCCGCGGATCCCGCCGCAGCAACCCCGCCACCTACACCGGCCTGCTGGACCACGTCCGCACCGCCTTCGCCAAGGCCAACGGCGTCAAACCCGCCCTGTTCAGCGCCAACTCCGAAGGCGCCTGCCCGGCCTGCAAGGGCATCGGGCTGGTCTACACCGACCTGGCGATGATGGCCGGCGTCGCCTCGGTGTGCGAGCAGTGCCAGGGCCGCCGCTACACCGCCGAGGTCCTCACCTACACCCTGCGCGGCAAGGACATCAGCCAGGTCCTGGCCATGCGCGTCGCCGAGGCCCGCGAGTTCTTCACCACCGGCCAGGCCCGCGCCGTCCTGGACCGCCTCGCCGACGTCGGCCTGGGCTACCTCGGGCTGGGCCAGCCCCTCACCACCCTGTCCGGCGGGGAGCGCCAGCGCCTCAAACTCGCCATCCACATGGCCGAGAAGGCCGCCACCTACGTCCTGGACGAGCCCACCACCGGCCTGCACCTGGCCGACGTCGACCAGCTCCTGGCGCTGCTGGACCGGCTCGTCGACGGCGGCAACACCGTCATCGTCATCGAGCACCACCAGGCCGTCATGGCCCACGCCGACTGGATCATCGACCTTGGCCCCGGCGCCGGCAGCGACGGCGGCCGCGTCGTGTTCACCGGAACGCCCGCCGAGCTGGTCGCCGGCGCCGACACCCTCACCGCCCGCCACCTGCGCGAGTACGTCCAGGACGCCTGACCCGGCCCCGGCCCGCCGGGCGGGCCCCGGCGGGCCGCCCGGCGGGCGCGGGCGGCGCCGTCAGCGGGGCGCGGCCTTGGCCAGCACCTCCAGGTAGTGCGGGTTGGTCATCACGCCCAGCACGTTGCCGAACGGGTCGACCACCGACGCGGTCACGAACCCCGTGCCCTCGCCCCGCTCGGTGATCTTCTCGTGCAGCGCCGCGCCCATCGCCAGCAGCCGCTCCACCGCCGCCTCCAGATCGTCCACGTGCCAGAACATGACCGCCCCGCCCGGACCCGCCGGCGGCGCCCCGGGACGGAACCGGGCGTCGACCAACCCCAGCTCGTGCTCGTAGTCGCCCACCCGGAACTCGTAGTAGGCGGCACGGCCGTCCGGGCCCGCGACGCGGTAGTACGGCTGCGTCCCCAGCAGCTCGGCGTACCAGTCCTTGGCCGCCTCCACGTCGTCCGCCCAGAAGTTGATGGTGGCGAATCCCCGCAGCATGTCGTGCCTCCGATCCATCGGAACCGGACGTTCCGACCCGATGCAGGCAACGCTAGACGGCCAATAGGTCACCCAAGGTCCTATTGGCGCGGCAGGATGGACGGCATGCGTGATCCGTCCGGACGGCTGCTCCAGCTGCTGTCCCTCCTGCAGACGCCCCGCGAATGGTCGGGCACCGAACTGGCCGCGCGGCTCGGCGTCACCGCCCGCACCATCCGCCGCGACATCGACCGCCTGCGCGACCTCGGCTACCCCGTCCACGCCACCCACGGCAACACCGGCGGCTACCGGCTCACCGCCGGCGCCGCGATGCCGCCGCTGCTGCTGGACGACGACGAGGCCACCGCGATCGCGATAGGCCTGCGCACCGCCGCCGCCGGGGCCGTCACCGGCATCGAGGACGCCTCCCTGCGCGCCCTGGCCAAACTCGACCAGGTCCTTCCCCACCGGCTCCGGCACCGCGTCGCCGCCCTCACCGAGGCCGCCGTGCCCCTCCCCCCGCAGGACGGCGCGCCGCCCCCCGCCGACCCCGCCGTCCTGGCGCTGCTCGCCGCCGCCTGCCTCGCCCGCGAGAAGATCCGCTTCACCTACACCGCCGCCGACGGGCGCGGCACCCGCCGGCTGGCCCAGCCCCACCGCCTCGTCACCGCCGGCCGCCGCTGGTACGTGGTGGCCCACGACGAGGACCGCGCCGCCTGGCGCACCTTCCGCGCCGACCGCGTCACCGACCCGCACCGCACCGGCATGCGCGGCCCCGAACTCCACCTGCCCGGCGGCGCCGACGCCGCCTCCTGGGCCATGGACACCCTGGCCGGCGGCTCGGGCACGATCCGCGCGCGGCTGCTTCTGCACGCCCCCATCGAGGAGGCCGCCGAGCACGTCACCGCCTGGCAGGGCGTCCTGGAACCCGCCGACGACCGCACCTGCCTCCTGCACACCCGGTCGGACTCGATGCGCTTCCTGGCCTACCGCGTCACCCTGCTGCCCATCGACTACACGCTGCTGGACCCGCCCGAACTCGCCGGCCACCTGGCCGCCATCGCCGACCGCGCCACCCGCGCCATCCGCGACCTGACCGCCGCCGAGCCGTGAACCGCCCGCGTGCGCGCGGCCGGGGACCTCAGCGCTCGCCGGGCGCAGAGCCGAGGGTCGTGTCGCCGAGCGACTCCAGCAGCGTCCGCAGGGCGGCCGCCAGGCGCCCCCGCTCGTCCGGCGACAGCGCCGCCAGCAGGCGCTCCTCGTTGGCGACGTGCAGGCCGACCAGCTCGTCCACGATCTCCAGGCCGCGCGGCGACAGCCGGATCCGCACCGACCTGCGGTCACCGGTGTCGCGCACCCGCTCCACCAGGCCCTTGGCCTCCATCCGGTCGATCCGGTTGGTGATCGCCCCCGAGGTGACCATCGCCGACCGCAGCAGCGCACCCGCGGTCAGCTCGTAGGGGGCGCCGTGCCGCCGCAGCGTCGCCAGGACGTCGAACTCCCAGCTCTCCAGCCCCCGCGCGGCGAAGAACTCCTTCAGCTCCCGCCCGAGCAGCGACTGCGCCCGCGAGATCCGCCCGACGACGCCCATCGCCGACACGTCCAGGTCGGGACGCTCGCGGCCCCACTGCGCCAGGATCGCGTCCACCGCGTCCGCCATGTCCCGCCCTCCCGCGACAATCTCAACGTTGAGATTATCAATCAGGACAGGCGCCGGCGCTGAGGTCGACCATGAAGCAAGTGGCACCTGGCGGAGCGTGGGCGCGGAACCGGACTGGAGACGCGGCGCACCGCGGTGAGAGGTGTGCGGCGGCGGTGCTCAACATGCACGGGCCGGGGCAACTGAGAGGGAGAAGACGTCGACGCGCCCCCTCCATTTTCAACTTATAGCGGACCGGGGGGCTTGCGGCAAGGCCCCCGTCGTGCCGCAGAATCGTCGGCCGAGGCCAGTACCTGCGTGAACGGGGACGCGACCAGTGCGGCGCATCCGCGGGGAACCGGCGCGCGCGACCCGCGCCGGGGGACGGCCGAGAACCACTCTCGTGAATGGGGTTTCATGATCGACGTGATCGTGGTCGGCGGCGGGCCGACCGGCATGATGCTGGCCGGCGAGCTGCGGCTGCACGGGGTGGGCGTCCTCGTCCTGGAGAAGGACGAGGAGCCGGCGCCGTTCGTGCGCTCGCTCGGGCTGCACGCGCGCAGCATCGAGGTGATGGACCAGCGCGGCCTGCTGGAGCGCTTCCTCGCGCACGGCAAGACGTACCCGGTCGGCGGCTTCTTCGCCGCCATCCGCAAGCCCGCGCCCGAAGGGCTGGACACCGCCCACCCCTACGTCCTCGGCATCCCGCAGCCCGTCACCGACCGGCTGCTGGCCGAGCGCGCCGCCGAGCTCGGCGCCGAGATCCGGCGCGGCAGCGAGGTCGTCGGGGTGAGCCAGGACGAGGACGGGGCGACCGCCGAACTGGCCGACGGCACGCGGCTGCGAGCGCGTTACCTCGTCGGCTGCGACGGCGGCCGCAGCACCGTCCGCAGGCTGCTCGGCGTCGCCTTCCCCGGCGAGCCCACCCGGGTCGACACGCTCCTGGGCGAGATGCAGGCCACCGCGCCGCCCGAGGAGATGGCCGCCGTGACGGCCGAGGTCCGCGAGACCGAGAAGCGGTTCGGCATCGGACCGCTCGGGGACGGCGTCACCCGCGTCATCGTGCCCGCCGAGGGAGTGGCCGAGGACCGCTCGGCCCCGCCGACGCTCGAGGAGTTCAAGCGCCGCCTCCGGGCGGTCGCCGGCACCGACTTCGGCGTCCACTCCCCCCGCTGGCTGTCGCGCTTCGGCGACGCCACCCGGCTCGTCGAGCGCTACCGGGTCGGGCGGGTGCTGCTGGCCGGCGACGCGGCGCACATCCACCCGCCCGTCGGCGGCCAGGGACTCAACCTCGGCATCCAGGACGCCTTCAACCTCGGCTGGAAACTGGCCGCCGAGGTCGGCGGCCGGGCGCCGGAGGGACTGCTGGACACCTACCACGCCGAACGGCACCCCGTGGCGGCCGACGTCCTGGACAACACCCGCGTGCAGATGGAGCTGCTGTCCACCGAGCCGGGCCCCGTGGCCGTGCGGCGGCTGCTGTCGGAGCTGATGGACTTCGACGAGGTGAACCGGCACCTGACCGAGAAGATCATCGCGACCGGGATCCGCTACGACCTCGGCGGCGAGCACCCCCTCGTCGGCCGCAGGCTCCGGGACGTCGTCCTGAAGCGGGGCCGCCTCTACGAGCTGATGCACGACGGCCGCGGACTGCTGCTCGACCAGACCGGCCGCCTGTCGGTCGCGGGCTGGGAGGACCGCGTCGACCACGTCGCCGACACCAGCGAGGAACTGGACGTCCCCGCGGCCCTGCTGCGGCCCGACGGCCACGTGGCATGGGTCGGCGATGACCAGGACGGCCTGCGCGGCCCCATGGCCGAATGGTTCGGCGCCGCCACCGCCTGAGCGGTCACACGCCCGCGCCTGCTCACCGACCGGCCCGCGGCCAAGCGCCTTCGGACGCTGCGGGACCGGCGGCGAGGCGAAGGTCGAGACGGTGAAGCAGCAGGACCATCGCCGCTCCGATGACGGCGAGGCCGGCCGTGTCGAGCGGATCGCGGGTGTGGGAGACGAGGCCGAAGACGGTGTGGGCGACGAGCGCTCCGGTCGCGGCGGCCAGCCGGTGACGGGCCGTCCACCCGTCCGCCCCGCTCCACCGGCGCAGCGCCAAGCCGGTCGCCGCGGCGACCGCCGCCGCGGCGGCCATCGGCAGCGGCGCCCACGCGCGGGGCAGGAACGCCGGATGGTGCGCCCCGGCGAAAGGGAACAGCAGCGCCAAGAAGGCGAACGCCGCCACGGCGCACACGGCCCCGAGCCGGAACAGCCCGGGAACCGGCACCGCGGCGCGGGCCGGGGCGCGGACCCCGCGCCCCGACCGCACGGCGAGCGCCGCCGTCACCGCCGCGGCCGCCAGCCCGAGGACCACCAGGGCGGCGCGGCCCGACAGCAGGTAGCCGGGGTCCTCCACCGGAGGCACCGACACCCGCAGCAGCGCCGCCCCCAGCAGCGCCGCGGCGGCGGTGCCGGCCAGCCCCGCGCGGCGCAGGTAGGGCGTCCGGCCGAGGTCGCGGAACGCCAGCTCGACGAGCGTGACCGGCAGCAGGACGCTGAACACCGCGTGATAGGGAAGGTTCAGCTCGGCGTAGGGGGCGTTGACCCCCCACGGCCTGGGCCCCCACCCGGCGGCGCCGTACAGGTGGGGGCTGGTGAGGCTCTGCAGCGCCAGCCCCTCCTCGACCAGGCCGTAGGCGAGGCCCATCAGCAGCAGGGCGCCCGCCCCGCCGCCCGTCCGGCGGACCGCCTCGCGGATCAGCAGCACCCCGGCCCCGTAGATCGGCACATAGAGGACGACGAGCCACAGCATCTTCACGGGGACCGAGCCGAGCGTGAGCTCGGCGACGGCGGGCGCGACGAGCACCAGCGCCGCAGCGGCGCGCCGCTGCCGCCGCCGGTTCGAAGGAGGGACCATCCCTCGACGGTAGGGACGGGCCCCGCCTCCGCGCCTCCGGCGGCGGACTGGTCCTTCTCTCCGTCTTCAGACGGAGAGAAGGGCCCGAACCACTCCGCGGTCGTAGGCGAACCCCCGAGTTGGCGCAGAGTCGACGACACGCGCGTCCTCCCCGTCGCCTCGGTGACCGTCAGACGACGCGCGATCTCGGGCTCCGAGGCAGTGTGAGCCCCGGGCCGTCAGGCGGTCTCCTCCAGCGGCAGGTGGGCGCGGACCCGGAACCCGCCCGCGGGATCCGGCGCGGCCTCCAGCGTCCCGCCCAGCAGCGCCGCGCGCTCGCGCATCCCGGCGACCCCCTGCCCGGCGCCCGTCCACGCCGACCGGCCGCCGCCCGTCCCGTCGTCGCGGACCTCCACGGTCAGCCGGCCGTCCCGCGCGCGGACCGTGACGACCGCGGTGGACGCGCGGGCGTGCCGCAGGGCGTTGGTCAGCGACTCCTGCACGATCCGGTACGCCGACAGGGCCACGCCCGGCGGGACGTCGGCGTCCTCCAGCCCTTCCCGCACCACGCGGACGGGGAGCCCTGCGGCCTCCACCGTCCCGGCGAGCCGCTCCAGATCCGCGAGCGTCGGCTGCGGCACCAGGGCGTCGCCGTCGGGAACCGCCGCGGTCTCCCCGTCCAGCAGCCGCACCGTGCGCACGAAGCGGCGGAGCTCGACCAGCGCCTCCCGCCCCGACGCCTCAAGGCTCCGCACCGCCTCCCGCGCCTTCTCGGGGCTGGTGTCGAACACGTCGTCCGCGGCGGCGGCCTGCACCACCATCACCGACACCGTGTGCGCCAGGACGTCGTGCAGTTCACGCGCGATGCGAGCCCGCTCCTCCAGCACCGCCCGGCGCGCCTCGGCCTGCCGCCGCGCCGCCCACGCCCGTCCGAGCGCGCCCCAGCTCCACGCCAGGACCGCCGCGACCGGCCACAGGATCGCCGCGACGCCGCGGCCGCCGGCGCCGGCCGCCGCGCCGAGGACGGCCGCCGTTCCCACCGCCGCCCACAGCGACGTCCGCGCCGGCCGCAGCCAGGCGAACGTGCTCAGCACCACCAGCGCGATCCCCGTCCCGGCCGCCGGAACCAGCCACTGCAGGGCCGCCCCGGAGACCACCGCGACCGCGGTGACCACGGCGGGCCGCGAACCCAGCCACCACAGCGCCGCGGCCTGGACGATGACGAGCGCCGTCACCAGCGGGCGCCCGGCCTCCGCCGGCACGCCGCGGGGCGCCAGGAGCAGCACCGGTGACAGCGCCGCCAGCGCGCCCGCCACCAGCGGCGCCTTCCACCGCGTCGGCAACGACGCCTCGAACCGGTCTCGCACGCCTGCAGACGCTACCAGCGCGGATTCGGCCACCGACCGAACTCCGCAGCGCGCAGGACGACTCGCGCAGGGCCGCCGGTATCGGGGGCAAGGACCGGGCGGGCCGGGTGGCCCGCCCGGTCCTTCCTCGCTAGTCCCTGGCCATCACCGTGAAGGTGAACCCGGTGGTTCTCGGACGGCGTAGCGGAACGTCGCACTTGATCCGGCGCAGCACCTCGTTCCTGCTGAGGCCGAGCCCCTGCGCGATAAGCCGGTCCGGCCGCACCGGCACTGGATCCTCGAAGACGACCTCCACCCGGACCGGCCACGCCCCGTCCTGCCATGGCGACGGGACGTCCAGCCGCCAGGCTCCCGTCCAGTCCAGGGTGAAGCGGTTGCGCCGGGCCAGCAGCGGATCCAGCAGCCTGGACGCCACCAGCTCCGGATCGTTGACGCGGTAGCCGTGGAGCTCGACCGGATCGATGGACCTGACCGGCACCCGCTCGTGCACGGGGACCTTGCGCGTCCGATCGC
Organism: Actinomadura sp. NPDC048021; assembly: GCF_040653135.1. Lineage (NCBI taxonomy): Bacteria > Bacillati > Actinomycetota > Actinomycetes > Streptosporangiales > Thermomonosporaceae > Actinomadura > Actinomadura sp. NPDC048021. The sequence goes on along the minus strand of NZ_JBEZJQ010000027.1, from coordinate 78,483 downwards.
AGGACACGCAGCGAACCAGCAGCCACACGTCCAGCAGCTTGCCGTTGGCGTTGACGCGGAACCTGCCCTCACCGGTGGTGGCCGACTCCGAGAGGCAGTCCACGCACCGCAGCGAGAGCAGAGGCAGCCTGGTGCGGTGCACGACCCAGGGCAGCACGATATGAGGTTGTGAAGACATGAGCCCTCTAGACCTGACACGAGGCCGATTACGCGCGGCCTCGAACGCTGAACGACCGGGCGCGCAACGGCAGCCCGGCGGAGCCGACGAGAGCGTCGGCTACAGGTGAGCGAGAAAAGGTGTCAGGTCTGAAGAGCAGGCGGGGTCACGCGGTTCTGTCCTTTGTCTTCACTGCGACAGGGCCGCACGCAACCTACGGCACCCCGAAGGAGGGCTCAAGCGGTTTTCCTCGCGGCCCGCGTCAGCCCCGGCCGAGGACGCAGAACTCGTTGCCCTCCGGGTCCGCGAGGACCGTCCACGGCACGTCGCCCTGGCCGAGGTCAAGGTCCGTGGCGCCGAGACCCCGCAGGCGGGCGACCTCCGCGTCCTTGGCCTCCGCGGGGTCGGGCAGCAGATCGATATGCACGCGGCTCCACCACGTCCTCACACTGGGCGCGCGGAGGAACTCCAGATACGGGCCGACGCCCTCGGCGGAGCGCAGCACCACACGATCATCGGTCTCCTCGTGCACGGTCCAGCCGATCGCCTCGCCCCAGAACCGCAGCATGGCCCGCGGATCCGCGCAGTCGACCACCACCGCGGCGATCGGCCCGGTGTCCCGGTAGACGTCCCGAGGCTCCAGGACGCAGAACACGTTGCCCTCCGGATCGGCCATGACCGTCCACGGGACGTCGCCCTGGCCCACGTCCGCGGGCGTCGCACCGAGATCGGTCAGGCGCGCGACCAGCTCCGCCTGATGGGCCTCGGAGGTGGTGGCGAGATCGAGGTGGACACGGTTCTTCACCGTTTCGGGGTCCGGAACGGTGACGAGGTCGACGCAGACGGCGGTGGGGTCGGGCCAGTCGAAGCCCACGGGCTCAAGGTTGGTCACGCCGGGTCCCTCGCTGGAAGTGCCCCAGCCGAGCGCCTCCGCCCAGAACCGGCCAAGCGCCGAGTCATCCCGAGCCTTGAAGTTCACCTGAACAAGTTGCAGCGCCATGGCGCCCCACCCTAAGCCCAGACGGCGAGGTCTTCTGAACCCGGCCAGCAGGCCAAACACCCTCCCGGCCGGCGACCGTCGGCGACGGCTCGGGCCAGGCTCGCGGCGTCGGAGATCGCCTGCCGGGTCTGCTGCTTCTTCAGCTCACGAAGTCCAGCGGTCATGCGATCCAGTGTTCCATGGGTCGCCAACAAAAATATTCTTGACACATATTTATGCTCAGCCTAAGTTTGTTCACGTCTCAACGAGAGGAGCGCGCATGAACCTGCGCATCACCCCACCGCCGGCGTCCAGGAAGGCCCCGTTCGCGTACGGCAAGCACATCCGTCCCAACCCCAGGCCCCTGCTCCGCAAACCGCTGCCGCCTCGCGGCAGGAAGGGCCGCTGAGGAGAAGCACCCATGCACATCCGCGCCACCACCGAAGAGATCGCCGCCGTCAGGGCCCGTTTCGACCTGCTGACAGCCGGCGTTCCCGACCTGCCCGCCGACTCCGACCAGGCGCCTGCGCTCCCCGGCGCGGGCGGCCTGCCCGGCCAGTGGGTGAACGTCTCCGGGCGGTCCGGCACCGACGCGGGAGTAGTGCTGTACGTCCACGGCGGCGGCTTCGCGCACACCGAACCGCGAGCGGAACGGCTCCTGGCCTACCACCTGTCCAAGGCCACCGGCCGCCCCGTCTTCGCGATCGACTACCGATTGGCCCCCGCCCACCCCTACCCGGCGGCGCTGCACGACGTGCTGGCCGCGCACGACGACCTGCTCACCCGCGGAGCGGCGGAGGTCGTCCTGTTCGGCGAGTCGGCGGGCGGCACCCTGGTGCTGTCGGCCCTGCTGGCGCTCAAGGCCGCGGAGAAGCCGCTGCCCAGGGCCGTCGCGGTGTCGCCGGTGACCGACCTGACCCTGTCCAGCCTCTCCCCGAGGGCCGATGACGGGCAGGACCTGATCAACCGTGCCGTCCTGGAACGGGTCTGCGCCCAGTACCTGGCGGGCGCACGGCCCGATCAGGCGCCGCAGTCACCCCTGCACGGCGACCTCGCCGGACTGCCGGACCTGCTGCTGGTAGCAGGCTCTCGAGAGGTGCTGGCCGACGACGTGCGCCGCTTCGCCGCGGCGGCCGAGAGCGCCGGTACTCACGCCGCCCTCGACGTCTACGAAGGCATGCCCCACGTCTTCCACCTGGCGATGCTGACCGGAACCCCCCTCACGACCACGACCACATTCCTCCGCCGCCTGGCGGACTTCACCAACGGAAGATCTGCATGCGAGTCACTCGAAGAGAACCGTTGCGCCTGATGAGCGTGCACGCCCACCCCGACGACGAGTCGAGCAAGGGCGCCGCGACCCTCGCCAAATACGCCGCCGAGGGCGCGGACGTCCTGGTGGTCACCTGCACCGGCGGCGAGCGCGGCACCGTGCTCAACCCCGCCATGGACTGGCCCGGGGTGCGCGAGAACCTCGCCGCGATCCGGCGGGCCGAGATGGAGGCCGCCCGGGAGGTCCTCGGCGTCCGGCAGCGATTCCTCGGCTTCGTCGACTCCGGGCTCCCGGCGGCGGGCGAGCCGCTGCCGGAGGGCTGCTTCGCCCTCGCCCCGCTGCAGGAGGCCGCCGGGCGGCTGGTGGCGCTGATCCGCGAGTTCCGCCCGCACGTCATCGTCACCTATGACGAAACCGGAGGCTATCCGCACCCCGACCACATCAGAACCCATGAAGTGACCGTCGCGGCGTTCGAGGCGGCAGGCGAAGCCGACCGGTTTCCCGGCACCGGGCAGCCCTGGCAGCCGCTCAAGCTCTACTACCACGGCGCCCTGTCCAAGGCCTGGTTCCAGACCATGCACGACGCGATGACCGCCCGCGGCATCGATTCGGGCATGCAGGCCGTCCTGGCCGAATTCCCCGCTGACGTCCCCGCGCCGCAGTTCACAACCCAGGTGCCTTGCGCGGAGTACTTCGGCGTCAGGGACCGGGCGCTGCTCGCACACGCCACCCAGATCGACCCGAACGCCGGCCTCATGCTGCACGACCGCGACGTCGAGCGGGAGGTCTGGCCCACCGAGGACTACCACCTGGCCCGCTCCCACGTAGAGACCTCCCTCCCCGAGGACGACCTGTTCTCCGGCCTGCGTCCCCGCAAGGTGCTGATCTCCGGCGGCGGGGTCGCGGGCTCGACGGTCGCCTACTGGCTCCGGCATCACGGATTCGCCCCGACCGTCGTCGAACAGGCCCCCGCCCTGCGGCAGGGCGGCCAGGCCGTCGACTTCCGCGGCCCCGCGCTGACCGTGCTGGAGCGGATGGGCCTGCTGGAGCAGGTGAAGGAACATGACACCGGCATCGGCGACTGCACCATCGTGGACGCCGAGGGAACGCCGTACGCCGTCATACCGTCGATCCTGTACGCCGGTGAGCTGGAGGTCCTCATCGACGAACTCATCGAGATCCTGTACGGCAGGGCCGTACAGGCCGGGGTCGAGTACCGCTTCGGCGACTCGATCACCGCACTGGAACCGGACGAGGACGGGGTGAGCGTCACCTTCGAGCACGCGCCCCCGGAGCGCTTCGACCTGGTGATCGGCGCGGACGGCGCTCACTCGGCGGTGCGCCGGCTGGCGTTCGGTCCCGAGGAGGACTTCGCCCACTACCTGGGCTGCTATTACGGCTACTGGGAGACCGGCAACCACCTCGGCCTCGACCACGAAGGGATGGCCACCGGCGATGGTGAGACAGCAGCGCTGAGCATCTTCAGCGTCAAGAACAACGCGGCCGCTCGGGTGGGCCTGCTGTTCAAGTCCGACGAGCTCCTGGCCTACGGCCGGCGCGACATCGAAGCGCACAAGAGGATCCTCCGGCAGCGGGCCGCCCACCTCGGCTGGCAGACGCCCGCCCTGCTGGAGAAACTGGACACCACCCGTGACCTCTACTTCGACGCCATGACCCAGATCCGCATGGAGACCTGGTCCAAGGGCCGCATCGTGCTCGTCGGCGACGCCGCCCACTGCGCCGCCCCCACCTCCGGACGCGGCACCTCCCAGGCACTGATCGGTGCGTACGTCCTGGCCGGCGAGCTCGCCACCGCGGACGGCGACCACGAAGCGGCCTTCACCGCCTACGAATCGGCCCTGCGCGAGCATGTCGCGCGCAACCAGGAGATCGGCGTCCACGGCAGCCAGTACGTCTTCGCCCAGCCCACGCAAGAGATGTTCGACGCCATGGCCGCCCAGCTCACCGAGCCGTCCGACGAGCCCGACGCCGACCTGTCACTGAAGACCTACTGAAAGGTGGTGGCGTGGGGCGCTGGCCAAGCGTTGGCCGTCCGGGCTGAACGCCACCGCGTACACCGTGTTGGACCACCTCCCGGGGCAGACCGCCGCCTGGCCCTCCGGGCTCAGGCCGCCGACCGGAGCCCGGCGGGACGACGGCGGAGAGCGGGGTCGAGCAATGCCGGGGGCTTGTACTCCTGGTCGAGCGCGCTGACCTCGGTACCCGGCGGGACGATCTTGTCGATCTGGTCGAGGATGTCGTCGGGCAGCTCGACGTCGGCGCCGGCCAGAAGGTCGTCGAGGTGTTCCATGGTGCGCGGGCCGAGGAGCGCGGCGGTGACGCCCGGGTGGGCGATGGCGAACGCCATGGCCAGGTGGGTCATGGGCAGGCCGGCCTCCTCGGCGAGCGGGATGAGATGTTCGACGACGTCGATGCGGCGCTCGTCGGTGAGGTGGCGGGAGAACTGGACGCGTTTGAGGTCGTTCTCACCGCCCTTGCGCACTCTGCCGGTCAGCAGGCCCTGGCCGAATGGACCCCACGCCATGACGCCCATGCCGTACTCCTGCGCCAGCGGCAGGACCTCCCGTTCGATGCCGCGGTTCAGGATGGAGTACGGCGGCTGCTCGGTGCGGAACCGCTGCAGGCCGGCGCGTTCGGCGGCCCACTGAGCCTGGACGATCACCGAGGCGGGCGTCGTCGAGGAACCGATCACGCGCACCTTGCCGGCCCCGACGAGGTCGGTCAGAACGGCAAGGGTCTCCTCCAGGTCGGTGTCCGGGTCAGGCCGCTGGAGCTGATAAATGTCGATGTAGTCGGTGCCGAGCCGCCGCAGGGAGTTCTCGACGGCGGTGGTGATCCAGCGGCGTGAGGCACCCTGCTGGTTGACGCCCTCCCCCATGGGCATGCCGACCTTGGTGGCCAGGATCACCCCGTCGCGGCGGCCCTTGAGGGCCTTTCCGACGATGTCCTCGGAGTCGGCGTAGCGGTCGGCGGTATCGATGAGGTTGATCCCGGCGTCCATCGCCTTGTGGATGATCCTGACCGACTCGTCCGGGTCGTTGCCCATCTGGCTGGCGAACATCAACGTGCCGAGTGCGTAGGGGCTGACCTTGATCCCGGTTCGCCCGAGGTTGCGATACTTCATGAACGTGCTCCTTCGGTCCCGACCGGCGAGTGGATCCCGGCCGGCCACCGCCCGTCGGCCGGTACATCCACCTTCCGCGGACCCGCGGGCATCAACCAGTACCCGCCGCAGCCAGTGGACCGGGAGTACCACGACGGGACGCGGCCGACTGCCCATACTGGGGAGATGACCGGATCCACGGATCTTGGCAAGGCCCTGCACGCCTGGCGGGATCGCACGAAACCGGCCGAGGCCGGCCTGCCGGACGACGGACGCCGGCGCGCGCCGGGCCTGCGGCGTGAGGAGCTCGCCCTGCTCACCGGCTTGTCCGTCGACTACATCGTGCGGCTCGAACAGAGCAGGTCGACGAATCCGTCCCCCCAAGTACTGTCCGCGCTGGCTCGGCGTTGCGGCTGACGACGGCGGAGCGTGAGCACCTCTTCGTGCTCGCCGGTCAGGCGGTGCCGGGCCCCGGGCAGATTTCCGACCATGTGCCAGCCGGCGTGCAGCGCCTGCTGGATCGGCTGACCGGCACACCGCTGAGCGTGTACGACGCCGCATGGAACCTCATCACGTGGAACCGGTTGTGGGCCGCGCTGTTCGGCAACCCGCCCGCGGCGCGCGGCTTCCGGAGAAATGCGGTGTGGTGGTCCTTCGTGGAACCGCCGGCCGGATACCCCCAGGCCATGAGCAGGGAGACGGGTAACCGCGCCGCCTTCATCTCCGACCTGAGAGCGGCGGCGGCTCGCTATCCGAAGGATGCCGGACTGGCCGCACTGATCGATGAGCTCCGTGCCCGGAGCGGTGACTTCGCGGCGCTGTGGGACTCCGGCGTGGTAGGTGTGCACGAGCCCCTGACCAAGACGATCCGGCACGCGAGCGTCGGCGAACTCACCCTCGACTGCGACATCCTCGCGGCGCTCGGCAGCGATCTGCGGATCATGGCCTTCACCGTGGCGGAGGGCAGCGAGACCGCCGAGCGGCTGCGGCTACTGGAGGTCGTCGGCGTCCCGGTCTGACGGGCGCCGGAACGGACAGTGGATTTGGCAGGCCCATCACGGGGCGGCTACTCGCCTGGCAGAGCTTTCATCCCGCCACCCGTCGCCTGGACGCGGTCGGCCAACTCGTCGGCCAGGAGGTCCATGAGGAGGCCGTCGTGCCACGTGCCGTCGATGTCGCGTTCGTACTGGCGCATGACGCCGACCGGACGGAAGCCGACCTTCTCGTAGCAGCGGATGGCGGCGGCGTTGGAGGCGGCCGGGTCGATGGTGATCCGGTGGTGGCCGTGGTCCTCGAACAAGTGCCTGGCGAGAGTGCGGATCGCGTCGGGCCCCAGGCCGCGACCGTGCACTGACGGGTCGAGGTAGATGTCGATGCCGGCGTGGCGGTAGTCGGGGTCCTGCTCGGCGTGCCACTGGATCAGGCCGACGGTCCGGCCTTCGTGTTCGATGACCAGTTTCCCCGTGTCGGTATCGGCGAGCTCGCGGGCCACCTCGGCTACCAGGTCGGTTCCACCTCGCCACCACCGGCGGACCTCCGGCCTCGCGCGAATCGCCGCCAGCGCGGGCACATCGTCCATCGTCGCCGGACGCAACGTCACCGACTCACCGAGAAGGGGCTCGCTCATGGGCCGACGATATCCGCGGCACCGTTCCCTCGGCACCTGATGCCGATCCCGCACCACCCGCCGCACGCCCACACCCGCGAGAGTCCCCGGACCGCTCGCCCTCCTACGACCTCGGCGCCGTACGCGCGCATACGTGCGTAACCGCCTCAAGAAACTCCCCGGCCCCCAGACAGCGGCGGATCGTCTCGGCGAGCTCACGGCGGCCGCCGAGACGATCTGCACGCGGCTCCCTTCGCCGAGGATTCCGGTGGCTCGCCAATCCCTGCCGCTTTCCTGAGTCCTCGGGCGTCGCTAGACCGACACCCGAGGACGTTTCAGCCGCTCAGGACGCGCGGTAGGCGGCGGCGAAGGCGCGAACGGCGGTGTCGGCGTAGTGGTCGAGTTCGGCTGGCGCGAAATGGACGCCCTCACCGCAGAACATGACCTTGTTGACCGGGATCGAGACGACCAGCCAGGTGAAATGGTTGGCCGCGAGGACGGGGTCTTCGATCCGCAGCAGTCCGCGGTGGGTCAGTTGCTCGAAGGACGATGCCAGCGCGGCGTGCACTCGCTCGGGGCCTGCCTCGAAGTAGGCACGGCCGAGTTCGGGGAAGCGACCGGCTTCGGCGATGACCAGGCGACGCACGCGCAGGTGTGAGGGTTGCGTGATGGCGTGGACGAACTGGCGCGCGACCGCCGTCAGGGTGGTCTCGACGTCATCGGTGATCGCCAGCTCCCCCAGGGCGGCCTGGAAGAGCTCATCGATGCCGCCCAGGCGATCGAGAACGATCTGCTCGAACAGCTTCTCCTTGCGCCCGAAGTGCTTGTAGATCGTCTGCTTCGACGCTCCAGCCACCGAAGCGATCTCGTCGGTCTTCGCGCCGACGTAGCCGTCGCGCAGGAACACCTCCATCGCCGCATCCATAATCCGGCGCCGCGTCTGCGCGGCGAGATCCTCCCCGGCGCCCGCCCGCGGAGGTTCGGCTTTCGGCATCGTCGCTTCTCCTGGTTCTGCTCTGCCAGAACGAACATTGACTCTGTCCGAACAGTACCGTACGGTACCGTACCGCCGGGCAGTACCGTACGGTACGGTTCACCCCCTAGGCCAGGAGAATCCAATGCGCAAGATCATCAGTAGCCTGTTCGTGTCGCTGGACGGCGTGGCAGAGGCCCCCGACACCTGGCACTTCCCGTACTTCAACGACGAGATGGGCAACGCAGTCGGCGGGGCCATGGCCGGCTGTGACGCGATGCTGCTGGGGCGTGTCCAGTACGAGGAGTTCGCCGCCTACTGGCCCACCAGCCAGGACGAGTTCGCCGGCTTCATGAACGACCAGAAGAAGTACGTGGTCACCAACACGCTCACCGAAGCCACCTGGAACAACACCGAGATCATCAGTGGTGACGTGGCCGCCGGGCTCCACGCGCTCAAGAGCTCCGAGGGCAAGGACATCGCCGTCACCGGCAGCCTCACCCTCGTGAGGTCCCTACTGGAGACGGGGCTTCTGGACCAGCTGCAGCTGTTCGTCCACCCCATCGTCGTCGGCAAGGGCGCCCGCTGGTTCGACGGCCTCGACACCATCAAGCTGAACCTGACCACATCCGAAACCTTCACCACCGGCGTGATCAACCAGATCTACACCCCGGCCGCCTGAGAACGAACCGACTCTCAGCTGGCAGCCACCGTGGTCGGGACCCCGGCCACAGAGCCCGCCAGCTGAGAGTCAGCTTTCTGGGCTCATCACACAGAGCTGCCTTGGGGCTGCCTTGGGGCCGGTGGCACGGACTCGAGCCCTGGACCACTCTGACAGGGAAATATCGCCGCTTTCGGTTCCGGGCGGCGACCATTCATTTCACGCGGTGGGGCTGGCCAGCGGAAAGCCGCTGGCACGGCCCGCAAGCGAACCTCGGAGCGCACGCCGACCGCCCTCCATCACCTCCGGAGCATCAGCGCTTGACTCGCGCCTGGCGGCATCGGGAAGTATCGGCCCGAGGCTGCAGGATGCCCCCTGCGTCACGCGACCGGACGAAACTCGGTTGCTGCGAGGCGGGCGAGTGCTCAGTGGAGCATGGTGAGGAGACCCTCAACGCCGCGTTTGAACGCGCCACCGACGCTCTCGACGCCGTCGAGGTGGGCGCCGGTCATGGCGCCGTCGCGCATCATGACGAAGTGCCTTGCGGCGTGCTCTGGCTTGCCGCGTCGCGGTGAGCCCCCGAAGACCTGCGTGAACAGTTCCGTAAGGGTGGTCACGTACCAGGCCCGGTGATCGAGGACCACCTGCCGCACGGGGTCGTCGGGGTCGGGGTACTCGTTGGCGGCGTTGAGGAAAGCGCATCCGCGGAACTCTGGTCTGGCCAGGTCGGCGGCGACGGCGGCGCCGATCGCGCGCAGCGCGTCGGCCGGCGACGGCGCGGCCTCGATGGCTGCCTGCGTGTTGGCGCGGATGTGGGCGTCGACGCCGCGGAGGTAGGCGAGTACGAGGTCTTCCTTCGACGGGAAGTGCCGGTAGAACGTCGCTCGCGTGGCCGGGGCCTCGGCGAGGATCCGCTCGACCCCGACCGCTCGGATTCCCTCCCGATAGAACAGGGCGCTGGCCGTGGACAGCAGCCGTTCCCGGGCCTCAGACCGCCCCTGCCTCCCCGTGCCGCTGTTCTGGCCGTCGTGCGCGGGACGGATCGGTGTAGCCATGTCTCGACCGTAGCAGAAAGAACGATCGGTCTTGCATTCGTGGGCGACGTCTGCCAAGCTCGGCCATGCAAGAGAGAACAGTCTTTCTACCTAACGGTGCCGCGCCGGACCGCGACGCGTCCAGCTCGCGGCAGGCCGCCCCACCGCGCGGAGGAACGCCGTGGGCTGGGGTTCGTCGAGGACGACCGTCGCGGCCTCCGCAGCCCGGTCGGCCGACGACCGGGTTCTTCCCGCGCTGATCCACCCGAATGAAGGGAATTCGTCATGACCATCACCGCCCCGGCTGTGACCGGTGTCGCAGCGACACTCCGGCGGCTCTACCTCGTGCGTTTCGGGTTCGCCCTCGTCTGGGCGGCCCTGCTGTTCCCGACCGCGTCGAGCATCAACCCGCTGACCGCGGTACTGATCGTGCTGTACCTGGCGTTCGACGTGGCCGCCGCCGTCGTCGATGCCCGCTCCGCGCGAGTCAACGCGAGCGGCGGATCCGCGAACGGCTCCGTCCCAGGTCTCTACGTCAACGTCGCGATCAGCACCCTTACCGCCGTCCTGCTCGCCGTCGCCCTCACCTCCGGGGTGCCGGCCGTCCTGCGAGTCTGGGGCGCATGGGCCGTCGTGGCCGACATCGTGCAGCTCGTCGTGGCCGTCCGACGGCGCCGCATGGGAGGACAGTGGGCGATGATCGCCAGCGGGGCGATCTCGGTGCTGGCCGGCACGTCGTTCTTCCTCATGGCGTCGAGCGCAGACGCCTCCCTGGCCAACGTGGCCGGCTACGCCCTGCTCGGCGGCATCTTCTTCCTCGTCTCCGCACTACGCCTCGGACGGAGCGACAACCAGGGTCACGAGTGAGAGGAACTGACATGACCGACCACACCCGGGCTACCGGCTCTTAGCTGAGAACGATCACGTTCAGGGTGTGAGCGTGCCGACCCGGTTCTCGTACTCGCGGCGGGCCCAGCGCTGAGCCGGGACAGTGCCCGGACCATCTCGTCAAGCCGTTCGACGGCGCCTGTCCCTCGGCCACGCGGTCAGGTCTGATCCGGCTGATGAGCGGGGCCATGCTGGGCAGCCGCCTGTTCAAGGAGCGTGCGGAACAGATGTACGGCCGGGTTGCGGGCAGTGCCGAAGCGGACGACGCTGAAGATGGTGCGGGTGACCGGCGCGAGCAGGGGATGCAGGCTGACCCCGTCGTGAGGTTCGGGGATGGCCAGGCGGGGGGCCAGGGCGACCCCGGCGTCCACGGCGACGAGGGCCACCAGCACCGAGAAGTCGCTGCTGCGGACCCGGATGTCCGGGACGAATCCCGCCGCGCCGCAGGCCCGCTGGATCATCTCGTAACAGGACGCCTCGGGACCGGGGGTGAGCCACGGGGCGTCGGCAAGCCGACCGAGGTCCGCCGGCTGACCAGGAGAGAGCCCGAGACTGCGGGCACGATCCGGGTGCAGGCACAGCAGCACAGGGTCATCCATGAGAACGTCCTGCCGGCTGTTCTGCGGGAAGTTACGGGGCAGCACCGAGTAGCTGTGGGCCAGGACCACGTCGGCGCGGTGCTTCTGCAGACCCTCCAGCGCCTGGTCGGGTTCCTGCTCGTCGAGCCGGAGGGTGAGCGTGGGCGCCGACTCGTCCTCATGCTGGGCGAGTAGTCGGTACACGCGGGGCAGCAGGGTGCGTGCGGCGGAGGCGAAGGCGGCCACGCGCAGCACCCCGTGATGCCCGCCCCGCAGGGCGGCCAGGTCGGACTCCGCGGCGGCGAGGTCGCCGAGGATCACCTCGGCGTGCGCCACGAGGAGTTCCCCCGCCGGGGTCAGGCACAGCGTGCGCCCCCGCTTCTCGACCACCGGCACGCCGGCCTCGCGCTCCAGCACAGCCAGCTGCTGCGACACGGCCGGGCCGGTCAGATGCAGCGCGTCGGCCGTGGCGGCGATCGTCCCGTACGCGGCCAGGTGCTGCAGCATGCGCAGCCGTCGCACATCAAGCATGGAGACCTCTTCAGTGGCGTTGCGGTGTCGTCCGAGGGTCGGGGCCGACGTGGGCGGAGGCGGCCGGAGGGCGTGCAGTCGCATACGCTGCCGGCCCGTGCCTTCTGGTCCTACGGCGGTTGATCAGGACGACCCCGGCCACGGTGACCGCGCCTCCCGCCAGTTCGAGAGGAAGAGGTTTCTCGCCCAGCCAGACGAAAGAGACCACCAGGGCCACCGGCGGGACCAGGTACAAGGCCGCGGTGGAGGCGGCCAGAGGTAGGCGCGCCACCGCGTACCCCCAGATCACGAACCCGAGCGCGGAAGGCAGTAGACCAAGGAAGACCGCCGACCACAGAGCGTCTGGCGGGGCGCCGGCAGTTGCTTTCGCCGCCTCGGGTGCTAGGGGCAGCGCGAAGACGGTGCCCGCGACCATTGCGTAGGTGGCCACCTCCAGTCCGCTGTAGTACCTGAGCAGCGGCTTGCTGGCGAAGTGGTACACGCCCTGGACGACGGCTGCGGCCAGCACCACCAGCGAGGCCGCGCTGAAGCCGGCATACCCCTTGGCCAAGGTGACGACCGCGGTGCCCGCGATGGCGATCAAGCTGCCGAAGACGACGTTCCGGGTAAGGGGCTCGGACAGGAACGCACTGGCCAGAAGCACGCTGAACACGGGTGCGATCGCGATCAGAAGACTGGCCGTGCCGGCCGCGACGTGCACCTCTCCCCAGTTGAGAAGGACCTGATAGGCGGTCATGCCGGTCAAGCCGCACAACGCGATCAGCGGCAGGTCCCGCCTGCGCGGCAGGCGCACACCCGCGAACGGGGACATGGCCAGCAGCGCCACGGCGGCGACCGCGAGCCGCAGGAAGGACAGCGCGGCCAGACCAAGCCCCGCCACGCCCACCCGGATGGCAGGGAAGGCGCAGGCCCACAGCACGACAGTGCCCGCCAGGGCGAAGAACTCGGGCGCGGATCGCTTTCTCACCCCCTCAACGTGACACCCCACAAGAAGAAGTTCCATTTAGCATAAGTTCGCAAACCAGGTAGTTTTCCTTACGCGCCGCATCTACCTGCGGAAACGCTTCCGGCGCGGCCAGAGGACGGCGCTCGCCAGTGCGCTGGCCAACCATGATCGTTCTCAGTGCCAACCGCCAGCCGCCGCCCAGGGCAGCTGCACCTGTGGGGGCGGGATGGTGTCGAGATGCCTCGCGTCAGTCCACCAGGCAGGCGTTCGACTCGGTGCTTCCCACGGTTTCCCCTGGTCTCCGAGATCTCCTCCGATCTGGCTTGTGCCGACGGGGTGTTCGGACTTGTTCGGTTATCCCCCGTGAGGGTTCCCGCGCTGGTCATGGGCCGCTGCAATGGCGGGGCCGGCGCCCGTGCGCCGGACGGCACCAGCGAAATGGGAGAGACATGAGAACGAGGAAGAGGGCCCTCGCGGCCTTGGTGGGCGCGGTGGCTCTGGCCGGGTCGTTGCTCGGCGTCGGGTCGGCGGCCGCCGAGGCCTTGGAGGAGCACTTCTGCGACCCGGGGGCCAGACAGGACATCCTCCTGACGTTCAAGACCGGCGCCGACGACCTGCGCGGCGACAACTGGCTCGGCGACTCCAACCTGGCGATCACCGTCGTGCTGCGGAACAAACCGGCGTTCCGCATCGAGAACGTCAACCGCGGCAAGAACTGGGGCGGCGGCGAGGTCAGTCCCGTCCGGATCTGCCTGGACAGCCACGGGGTGGTCGCCGACGAAGTCAGCGGCCTGCGCCTGGAGGTTGTCAACGACCCGTTCGGCGTCTTCGACAACTGGAACATGGACCGCGTACAGGCGGTGACCCGCTCGTTCACCCTCGGCGCATTCCAGACGGTCTCCAGCGTCGACCTGTCGGGCGCACCCCTGCACCGCTTCGACGGCAACTACCCGACGTGGGACCTTCAGGTCGAGGACCTGTTCAACGGCGGCTTCGAGTTCGACCGGCCGCTCAACGGCGACCCGCGTCCGCCGGTCTCCTCCCCCTGGTTCACCGAGGGCCCCGACTGGAAGGGCGTCGACGTCGGCCTGAACAACATGCTCACCGGCAGGAACAACGCGTTCGTGTTTTCCACCGCCTCCAACTGGAACGCGATCCTGCAGACGGTGCCGGTGTCCCCCAACGCCCACTACGAGCTCACCGGCTGGCTCCGCACCTCCGACAAGGTCAACACCGGGTTCTTCGGCGCCCGGCTCGCCGGGACGTGGCCGCCGCCCGGCGAGGTGCACTTCGGGCCGATCAAGAAGGACTACGTCCAGCTCACATCGGTCTTCCGCACGACGACCCAGACCCAGGCCACCGTCTTCGCCGGGCTCTGGGGAGTCGGCAACGGCGCCGAGTGGATCCAGGTCGACGAGGTGAAGCTCCGCAGAATCCCGTGATCGGGGCGGGCACGTCCGGCGAGGGCCCGCGCCCTGGCCGGACGTGCCCTTTCCCGGCCGCAACCGGCAACTCCGCTTATCGATGCGTGCTCGCGCGATTACGCTCATCTCGGCGCACTCCCCCACCGAGGCGGTGTTCTTGCCCACGGAGCCACCACCCGACCGAGTCCCGCGGAACCGAACCGAATTCGCCGAGGCGCTCTCGCTGCTCCGCGAGCGCGCCGGGCTCACCATCCGGGACGTCTCCCGCGCCACCGCGATCCCGGTGGCGACGCTCGGCGGCTACTTCTCCGGCCGTCACCTGCCCACCCAGCAGAACCTGCGCACGATCCTGACCGTCTGCGGCGCCACCGGTCCCGAGCCGTGGACGGACGCTCTTGCCGCGCTCCGTCGAGCTCCCGGGCCGCGGGCGGCGAACGCCGAAGCGCCCTATCCGGGTCTGGCAGCCTTCCAGCCGGCCGACGTCCGCTGGTTCCACGGCAGGGAACGGCTGACCGGCGACCTGCTGGAGCGGGTCCTTGGCCTGGCCGCCGCGGGCGGCGGGACGCTGGCCGTCGTCGGGCCGTCGGGTTCGGGGAAGTCGTCGCTGCTCGGCGCGGGACTCGTCGCGGCGCTGAGCTCGGACCGGCGGCTCCCACCCGTCCGGATGACACCTGGCAGGGATCCGGCCGCCGCCCTGCGCGCGCTGTGCCTCGACGATCCGTGCTGCCTGGTCGTCGACCAGTTCGAGGAGGTCTTCACCCAGTGTGAGGACGAGGCCGGGCGTCACGCGTTCGTCGCCGGCCTCACCGGCGGTGGAGTACCCGCCGGGTCAGTCGTCGTCGTGGCGCTCCGCGCCGACTTCTACGGCGAGGCGCTGGCCTGCCCTCCGCTGGCCGAGGTGCTGCGCGCGGGGCAGCTCCTGATCACTCCGATGAACGAGACGGAGGTGCGAGGCGCGGTCCTCGGCCCGGCCCGCGAGGCCGCGCTGGACGTCGAGGACGGCCTGGTCGAGCTGGTGCTGCGGGACTTGGCTCCGGCCGAGCTCGACACCGCGGCCGCGCACGATCCCGGTGCGCTCCCGTTGCTGTCCCACGCGCTGCGCACGGCGTGGGAGCACGGCAACCGCAAGCGGCTCACCGTCGCCGACTACACCGCAGGAGGCGGGATCCATGGCGCGATCGCCAAGTCCGCGGAGGCGGTGTACGAGACGTTCGACGGACCGGAGGGCGAGCTGGTCAAGGCGCTCTTCCTCCAGCTCGTGCGGATCTCCGGTCCCAGGGCGGCGACCCGGCACCGGATCCCGAGCGCCGACGTCGACGGGCTCGCCGACGTCGCGGCCCCCTTCGTCGCCGCACGGCTGCTGACCCGGGACCGCGACGGCCTGCAGATCACCCATGAGGCGCTGATCCGCTGCTGGCCGCGGCTGTCGGAGTGGATCGAGCTCGACCGCGACCGGCTGCTGTTCGGCCAGCGCCTCGCGGAGGCCGCGCAGGAATGGGAACGCGAGCCCGGCGACGACGCGCTCCTCTACCAGGGCCTGCGCCTGGCGGAGGCGCGGGCGTGGGTGGAGGGGGCCGCACCGGGCACGGTGCCGTCACGGGTGCGGGAGTTCGTCGTGGCGGGCGCGCGGCGTGAACGCGCCCGGATCCGCCGGCTCTACCGCCTCGTCGCGTTCCTGAGCGTCCTCGTGCTGGTGACCGCCGTGACGAGCCTCGTCGCGCTGCGGGCGACGGGCACCGTGTCCCGTCAGCGTGACGACGCGCTGTCGGCAAAGGTCGCCAATGAGGCGACGTCGCTGCGGGCGGCCGATCCGGCGCTGGCCGCGCAGCTGTCTCTCGCGGCGTTCCGGCTCGCCCCGACGACCGAGGCGCGCGGCAGCCTGCTCAGCGGATACGCGGCGCCGTACGCGGTCCAGATGTCCGGCCATACGGGCGCCGTCTACCAGATCCAGTACAGCCCCGACGGCAGGACGCTGGCCAGCGCGAGCCTGGACGGCACTGTCCGGCTGTGGAACCTCGCGGACCCGCGCAATCCCGCGCCGCTGACCGTGTTGACCGGCCACTCCGCAGCGGTGACGGCCGCGGTGTTCAGCCCGGACGGCCGTACCCTCGCGACCACCGGAGACGACCGGACGGTCCGGCTGTGGAACGTCGCCGACCCGGCCCGACCAGCGCCGCTCGTGACGCTGCGGGGCCACTCCGACGGCGTCCGGGCGCTCGCCTTCGCCGCTGACGGCCGCACCCTCGCGTCCGGCGGATACGACCGGACGGTCCGGCTGTGGAGCGTCGCCGACCCCGCACGGGCGAAGCCGCTCGCGGTGCTGACCGGTGCGGGCGCGGGGGTGAGCGCCCTGGCCTTCAGCCCCGACGCGCGCGTCCTCGTCGCGGGGGCCTACGAGAAGAACGCGCACGTCTGGGACGTCTCGGCGCCCGGCCGGCCGCGCCGCCTGCCCGATCTGAAGGGAAACTCCGACCGGATCCTGAGCGTCGCGTTCAGCCCGGACGGCGACGTCCTGTCGGCCAGCGGTTTCGACGGTCTCGTCCACCTGTGGGCGGTCTCCGGAACGCGCTTCGACCACGTCGCCGGCCTGCAGGGCCACACGAGCGGCGTCAGCGGCGCGTCCTTCGCCGGCCGGACGCTCGCCACCGGCTCCTACGACCACTCGATCCGCCTCTGGGACACGACGGATCCCCGGCGGCCGAGCGCCCCGGTCGTTCTGGAGGGCCCTTCCGACACCGTCTACTCGCTGGACTTCTCCCCGGACGGCCTGACCCTGGCGAGCGCAGGCGCCGACGACACGATCCGCCTGTGGGACCTGCGCCGCCCGATCCTCGGCGGCAACAACGGCGAGGTCGACTCACTCGCCTTCAGCCCCGACCGGAGGCTGCTGGCCATCGGCAGCTACCAGGCGTTCCGCCTCTGGGACGTCACCGATCCGCACGTCCCACGCGCCGTCGCGTCGGTCGGCGGCCTCGGCGACCATGTGCAGTCGGTCGCCTTCAGCCCCGACTCCCGGCGGCTAGCGGCCGGTGACCTCGACGGGACGGTCGGCGTCTACGACGTGGCCGCTCCGGCCCGTCCCCGGCTCGCCATCACACTCCGTCCGGACCGCGGCAACGTGTTCGCCGTAGCGTTCGCGCCCGATGGACGGCATCTGGCCATAGCCGGAGAGGATCCCGACGTCACCGTCTGGGCCTCCGACGCGCCACAGAGCCCGCCCGCCGTGCTGCGCGGCCACACCTCTGGCGTCCAGGCGCTCGCCTACTCACCGAACGGCCGACTCCTCGCCACGGCCGGCGCCGATCATACCGTCCAGCTCTGGGACACCCAGGGCAACTCCAGGACCGCGACCCTGAAGGGCCACGCCAACGGCGTGAACGCCGTTGCCTTTTCCCTGGACGGCCGGCTCCTCGCCAGCGGCGCCGCCGACCGCACGACGGTCCTCTGGGACGTCACCGACGCCCGCCGGCCGCACGAGGTCCACCGCCTGAGCACGGGCTCCGACGCCGTCTACTCGGTGGCCTTCAGCCCTGACGGCCGGCTCCTCGCAACGGCCGGCTCCGACGGGGCCACCGCGCTGTGGACGCTCGGGACGGAACCCGTCCGGTCTGCGCTGCTCACCGGACATCGCGGGACGGTCTACGCGGTCGCCTTCTCACCCGGCATGCCGTACCTGGCGACCGGCGGCGCCGACTACACCGCCCGCCTGTGGACCACCGACACCGCGGCCGCCTCCCTCTGTCCCCTCGGCCCACCGCGCATCGCCGAACCCACATGGCGCTCCCACTTCCCCGGCATCCCGTACCGCCCCCCATGCCGAAGTTGACCGTGCTGTGCGCACGTGTGACGTGCAACGTCCAACGGCGATAGCGAGCCAGTTCGGGCCACAGGAGGACAACCTGGCAGTTTCCCGTCCGGCCAGAGACCGCAGTGCTGTCACCCGCCACCAACACTCAGGCCACGTAGCCCCGCCGACATCAGGTGCCGTTGCCAGGGGTGACGCTTGAGCAGCGCGGCGCGGGCCGGCACCGGATCGGGACGGTACGGACCTGGTAGCGGTGGCCGACAAACCGTGAGATTGATAACGGTTGTCATTATTGGCTCGTCCTGGACTGTACTCGTTGTGGGCAGAGGCTGCCCGCCGCCCGGCTCTGCGCCGGGGAGACAAGACAAACAAGAGAGGCTTGCTCATGTCCAAGGTGCGATTGCCTGGGAACGGCACGCTGCGGGGGGTCGTCATCGGCCTGCTGGGGTTGCTGTTCTGTGTGGCGGGGGACGCGTTCTCCGCCCTTGGCGCCGAAGATGAGAAGCAGTTCCCCTTCGCGCCGGGCGCGCTCGGCGCGATCTTCGGTGGACTGTTCCTCGCGGGATACGCCGCGCTCAGGTTCGGTCTGGAGGTGCGGCCGTTCCGCACCAACGGCGCGGTCGCCGAAGTGTTCCGCCGGGAGCGTGCCTCGGCACGGTCGGCCCGGTGGCCGATCGGGTGCGTGGCGGTGGCGAACGTGTTCTATCTGCCGCTGCTGGTCGCTGCGACTCAGCGGGTGGGTAGTTTCGCCACGGTGATCGCGATCGCGTTCTGCGGCCCGCTGCTGGTGGCGGTGTGGGGCTCGGTGCGCGAGTCCCGCTACGCCGCGGTGCTCTGGCCGGTGCTCGCCGGCGCGGGCCTGTGGATCATGTCGCTGCAGGAGGAGGCGCACACCGACTGGCTCGGTTACGCCTTCGCCGCCGCGGCCGCGGCGTGTTTCGCCGTCAACATCAGCGCGATGGAGAAGCTGGAGGAGCGGGGCACCGAAACGGTCGGCCTGGCCCTGGCCGGTCTGCTGACCATCCCGGGCGCGGCCAGCTGGCTGGTGATCTCGGGGGGCCTGGAATGGTTCCAGCCCCGCATCATCGGGCTGGCCGTACTCACCGGCATGCTCACGGTGGCCGTTGCTCCGGTACTGGAGGCACGGGCCATCGGCTACCTCGGCAAGGAGAAGTTCGGTGTGCTGGCCGCCGGTGAGCCGATCATGGGCCTGCCGGTCGGGCTGCTGCTGCTGGGGGAAGTCCCCGGCTGGTTCGTGGCCACCGGAGTGGTGATCCTCGCGGTGGCCATCGCGGCCAACACCACTGAACTGGACAGGCCGCTGGTCCGGCGGCTGTTCGCCATGCGGTCCGGCGGGCTGCCGCACGGACATCACCTCGCCGCCGAGGCCGCGATTCCTTCGGGAGGTGCGGCCGTCCCCGCGGCGGTGGGCACCGTGCCCGCCAACATGGTCGGTGGCGTGCCAACGCCGACTGATGCCCGGCGATCGTCCTTGGCGGTCACCGGGGCTCGGCAGCCGGAGGCACCGGCCTCCGGCACGGCCGACAGCCACTGGCTGGAGGTGGCGGCCGTACTGTGGCCGCTGGTCCAGCGCGGCAACACCGAAGCCGCCACCCTGCTCACCTCGGTGCTGCAACCGGTGGCGGACCGTATCCAGATCACGAAACGGTGATCCCCACATGAACCGCGGCGGGGAGGCAAATGCCTCCCCGCCGTTCCCATGCCCTCAGCCTCAACCACACCCAACCAAGAAACACAGTTCTAGAACGTCGAGCACCTTGCCAGAACCGGGTACATCATCACCAGCAGGCCGAGCGCGATCGGCAGGGCCGTCGACCTTCACCGACTCCAACGCATCGTCCAGGACGGGACGGCGCGGCCGGCGAGCAGGCCGAGCACCATGGCCGCGCCGATTCACACCGGCAGGAAGCGGTCCAGCACCGATAGGCGGGCCGCTACGGGGTCCGTGGGCTGGGCGTCAGCTCTTTGGGGTGAGCGCGGTGAGGAGGTCGGTGAGGGAGCGGATCACGATCTCCGGTGGGCTGCCGTCCGGTTCGAACGCGCCGCCTGAGCGGTCAATCCAGGCCGCGCGGAGCCCGGCCGACTCTGCGCCGATGATGTCGAAAGAGTTGCACGACACCAGGCGCACCCGCGATGGTGTCCGGTTGAGACGTATGGCCGCATGATGGTACGGGCGCGGGGACGGTTTGAACGCACGGACCTCGTCAACGCTGATGACCTCGGCGAAGTACCGTCGCAGTCCGGTGGCGTCTAGGATCGCGTCGAGCATCGACGGCGCGCCGTTCGACAGGATGGCCAGGACGTGTCCCCGGTCGAGCAGCGCTTGCAGTGCCGGGGCGGCGTCAGGAAACGGTTCAAGGTCGTTATAGCGCGCGATCAGCGATTCCTTGTCACTGTTCTCCACCTTCTTGTCCAGCACGGCGAGCGCGTGGTCCAGCGCTTTGCGCGTGCACCAGCCGAAGTCCTCGTACCGGCCCATGGCGGTAAGACGGAAACTGATGTCGAGTTGCTTCTGGCGCCAGATCCTGGCGACTTCGGCCGCGTCGGCGGGTGGCATCCATTCTTCCAAGTCCCTCGCGACCCCGATGGGATCGACAAGGGTTCCGTACACGTCGAAGACGAGCGCTTCAGAGCTCGGCAACTTGGTTCCCTTCCGTCAGTGTGCCGTGTCTCGGGCCAAAGGCGACCACTTGTCTTCGCTGTGGAAGACCGCGAAGTTCTCCACCGGCTCGCGGGTCGTGCGCTGGGTGCATAGCACGTGCTCGGGATCGGCATATCCGAGCGCGAGGCCACACACGATGGTCTGGTCGTCGGGGATCGACAGCCGGTCGCGTAGAACGGGATGGAAATGGAGCAGCGATGCCTGAGGGCATGTGTCCAGCCCGGCCCCGCGAGCGGCAAGCATCAGGGCTTGCAGGAACAGCCCTGCGTCAATGAGCGCACCGGCGAGTAGGTGCCGGCTGACCGTGACGACCAGGCCCACCGGGGCTCCGAAGAAGGTGTAGTTGCGGGCGTGGTAGGCGTCTCGCAGCACCTTGTCGGCCCGGCTGATCCCCAGAAGGTCTCCGTACAGCCATTCTCCGAAGCTATGCCGTCGCGTGCGGAAGGGCTCCGGCCAGGCATCGGGGGCGGGCTGGTACGGGTATTCCAGATCGGCTTCCAGAAGCCGCCGACCATTTTCGAATGCTTCGAGCAGCGCGCTTGTCAACCTGTGCTTGGCCGCCCCCATCAGAATGTGGACTCGCCAGGGCTGGCTGTTGGAGTTGCTCGCTGACATCGATGCGAGTGCGAGCAGCCGTTCGACCTCCTCCCGAGACACCGGAACCTGGCGGAAAGCCCGCACGGACCGGCGCGTGCGAAGCGCCTCTTCAACGGTTACCGCGGCTCGCGTTCGGGAGGGGGCGAGCGGCCTGGGCATCACGGGATCGTCGTTCCGTCCGGAACCGTTCTCATGCATCTGCGGGCGGGGTGATGTCGTAGGAGATGCGTCCTGCCGGCAGGTAGAAGAGCGCGATCAGAGCGCCGCCCTTCACCTCGGGATAGTGGTGACTGCCCGGGGCCGGTGCGGTCCACCCCGCGCCCGACCAGCCGCGCGGACCCGCCAGGCGGGCGCTGGCGTCGAGGGGTACTACGAGGTTGAGTTCTCCGTAGGGGTGCTGGTGGTACTGGCCGCGATAGGGCGGGACGCTGTTCATGTAGACGGCGGTGATGCTGAAGTAGTGGAGTTCCTCACTCGGCTC
Source organism: Actinomadura sp. NPDC048021 (assembly GCF_040653135.1). NCBI lineage: Bacteria > Bacillati > Actinomycetota > Actinomycetes > Streptosporangiales > Thermomonosporaceae > Actinomadura > Actinomadura sp. NPDC048021. The sequence continues at coordinate 56,743 of NZ_JBEZJQ010000027.1, read as the reverse complement.
GGCGATCCGGCTGCGCCGGTAATCGGGGCCGTCAACTTCGATGTTCGCAGCCCAGCCGGCCACTACGCCGTCGGTCACCATTCCGGCCAGGTCGTCCCACAGGGGAGAACCCGGACCGTAGGTCGTGTTGAGCCAGGATTCCAGGTCAGGGCCCGCAGTGCGGTTCCTGACCTCGGAGAGAAAGGGGATGCTGCGCTCAACCAGGGTGCTGGGACTCGATGTCATGACGTGTCCTTCTTGCTTGGTGACGGGTACGGAGCAGGCCCTTGGGCGGGCTGGTTTTCGGACGAATGGTTCCCGCCCCTCAGACCGGCGCGGTGCCCTTTGACGCCTTGGACGTGCGCTCGGCCAGGTCGATGAGGCCGGCGAGCAACTCCCGCAGAAGGCCCTCGGTGATCTCGTCTCCGGTCATGGCGCCCCCGGCGTCGAAACGCTCATGGGATCGGAAGAGCGTCACCTCAGGGTGGGCGACGACGGGAGCCTGGATGCGGTGGAGGATCTGGCGCAGGACGAGCTGAGCGCGGGCAGTGCCGAACTGTGACGGGGAGGCCCCGAGCACAGCGACGGGCTTGCCGCGCAGCGACGGGTCGTTGGCTGGGCGGGAGAGCCAGTCGAGGGCGTTCATCAGGGCGCCCGGGATCGAGGAGTTGTATTCGGGGGTGGCGATGACGACCCCGTCCGCTTGCCGCACGCGCTGGCGCAGGTCCGCGATGGGTGCTGGTGCAGGGCCGTCCTCCAGGTCCTGGTCGAAGTGGGGTAGGGATCCCAGAGACTCGACGATGTCGAGGGTGACACCAGGCGGGGCCAGTTCCCGGAGAGCCCGGAGCAGGCCGGTGTTGTGCGATCGGCGCCGGAGGCTCCCGGAGATCGCGACGAAGGTCAGGTCAGGCATGCTCGTGTGCCCTTCGCTGTCGGTGTGGGTGACGAAACGGTGCTCATGGTGTCCGATTGCCGCACAAGTGTTCGCGCGCTACGGTGGGGATCTGACTACGGAACGGAATGGCACGATGGGACGCTTGGCGGAACGCGACAGTGAGGCACGACGGCAGCGGCGGATCGCCAACGCACCCAATGCGGCGGACTTCTCCGAGGCGTTGGCGCGCGGGCTGGCGGTGCTGTCGGCCTTCTCCGCCGAGAATCGGCGGCTGACCCAGGCCGACCTGGCCCGCGAGCTGGGCCTCTCCCGTGCGACGGTGCGGCGGGCCGTTCTCACCCTCGAGCACCTGGGCTTTCTGGCGGCCGACGGCCGAGCCTACGAGCTCACACCCCGAATCCTGCGGCTCGCGTCCGGCTACCTGACGTCCAACATGACCAGCGCCGTCATGCAGCCCGTCTGCGACCGCATCTGTGCTCGGCTGCAGGAGGCGTGCTCGGTCGCGGTCCTCGACGAGGCGGACGCGGTGATGGTCGCCCGTTCCGTACCCAACCGCCTGATCCAGGTGGGAAGCGGGATCGGCTACCGGACGCCTGCGGCAGTCTCCTCGCTGGGCAAGGTCCTTCTCGCCTTCCTGCCTCCGGACGAAAGCGCGCGCGGACGAGCGGCGATCGAGGCGGCGGGTGGCTCGGTGGACGAGGAGACGCTCGACCGGATCCGCGAGGACGGCTACTGCTACGTGGCCAACGACGTCGATGCGGGCGCGCACTCCATCGCCGTCCCCCTGCGCCGCTGGGACGACCGCGTCATCGCGGCCATCCACGTCGGCTGCAACATCGAGCGGTTCTCCGCGGAGGTCATGCACGGCGAGGTCCTGTCGCTCCTGCGGGACGCCGCTGACGAACTGCACGCTCAGCTCCTCTGAACCGGGGCGGTGTGGATCGCCGCCGGTCGGGTCGCGGCGTCGTAGGCGGCCTGCGCGCCCCAGGCGCCCATACCGCTGTCCCCCGCCGGCTCGAAGAGCCGCCCGGGGCCGCCGCCCTGCCATTCGTTCACCCAGAGCAACCCGGCGGGGATCGTGCGGGCCGCGGTCACGTGGTCGGGGTTCCCGGTGTACACGGTCGCGGCAAGGCCGAAGCGTGAGCGCGAGGCGAGCTCCACCCCCTCTTTGAAGGAGTCGACGACCCGCACCGGGGCGACCGGGCCGAACGTCTCCTCGGTCATGACCGCCATCGAGTCGTCCACACCGGTCAGGACCGTGGCCGGGTAGAAGAAGCCCGGCCCGGCCGGCACCTCCCCGCCGATGCGGATCCTCGCCCCCTTGGCGGCGGCGTCGAGGACGTGCCCGTGGACCAGATCGCGCTGGCGCCGGTCGACCAGCGGCCCGAGGACCGTCGACGCGTCGCGCCCGTCGCCGTAGGTGTACCCGCGCGCGGCGTCCACCAGCGCGTCGACGAACCGGTCGGCGATGGCGCGGTGGACGTAGACGCGTTCCATCGAGGTGCAGATCTGGCCCGAATTGACGAAGGCGCCGTGCGCGACCGCCGCGGCCGCACCGATCGGATCGACGTCCGAGTCGATGATCACGGGGTCCTTGCCGCCGAGTTCCAGGATCGCGCGGTGCAGCCGGCGGCCGGCACCGGCGCCGACCGCCCGGCCCGCCGGGACGGATCCGGTGAAATGGACGAGGCCTATCCCGGGATGCTCGGCCAGGGGTGCACCCGCGCGCGCGTCTCCGAGAACGAGGTTCACGACTCCGTCCGGGAGCGAGAGCAGTTCGCACAGGCGGGCCGCCGACAGCGGCGAGCGCTCTGAGGGTTTGACGACCACGGTGTTGCCCGCGGCCAGCAGCGGTCCGATGATCGACAGCAGGGTGGCGACGGGGAAGTTCCAGGGTGTGATGACCGCCGCCACCCCCAGCGGATGCCGGACGATCTCGGTCGCGCCCCCGTCATGGGCGACCGAGGTCGCAAACGGGTAGTCCAGGGCGGCTTCGGCGTCGTTTCGCAGTGCCGCCGCGCCGGCCTCGACGAAGGAGCGGCCGAGTACGACCGGCTGCCCCATCTCCTGGCACTGGAGCCGCGCCAGTTCGTCCGCGTGGGCGCCGACGACGTCGGCGTACGCGCCGATCCGCCGCACCCGTTCGGCGACGCCCAGCGCCCGCCACCCGGGTTGCGCCTTGGCCGCCGCGGCGACGGCGCGGTCCACGTCGTGCGGAGAGCCGCCAGGGAGGCAGGCGAAGGTCTCTTCGGTGGCGGGGTCCACCAGGTCGAGAAGTGAGGGGTCGGCGGACGGGGTCCAGGCTCCGCCGACCAGGTTGCGCAGTGTACGCATGGTCGTTCCCTTCTCGTCAGCCGATCCGGTCCGCCATCAGTTCGCCGGCCATGATCGCCACGAGGTTGGTGTTGGCGCGCGGCACGGTCGGCAGGATCGAGGCGTCCACGACGCGGAGCCCGTCCAGCCCGAGGACGCGACAGTCCGGGTCGACCACCGTGGCCGGGGCCGACGGGTCGCCCATGGCGCAGGTGCTGGTCGCGTGCTGGGCGTCGTAGGCGGTGGCGAGCAGGTAGCCGTCCAGTGCCGTGTCGTCATCGATGACCTTGAGCAGGTCTTCGTTGAGCCGGTCGGGAGAGTGGGCGGTGATCGGCGCGACGTCGTCACTGCGGGCCAGGTCGACGACGTGCCGTATGCCGGCTCGCAGCCGGGCGAGGTCGCGGGGGTCGGCGAGCATCCGCTCGTGCACTTCGGGTTGGACGGTCGGGTCGGGTGAGGCCAGCCGTACCGTCCCCCGGGAGTAGACCTGGTTGACCCAGACCCCGAAGGCTCCGGCGCCGAAACGCAGGTCGGCGAACTCCATCGCCAGCACGTTCTGGTTGCCGGATGAGAGCAGCATGTCGTTCGGCTGCCCCTCAGGATCGCCGCTGGAATACCGGACGCACACGTTGGTATGCCGGTCGTCGGGCGTGCGTACCGCCGACTCGGCGTTCAGCGGGATGCCGAAGAAGACCACAGGGTGGTCCTGGAGCCCCTGGCCGACCGGCAGGTCACGCAGCACCTCGATGCCCAGCGCTCGCAGGTCGCCGGCCGGGCCTATGCCCGACCGCATCAGGATCGCCGGGCTGTGGATTGCTCCGGCGCTCAGCACGACGAGATCCGCGTATTCGCTGGTCGCGGTGCCGCCGGTGACGACGCGGACGCCGACGGCCCGGCCGTCGGCGACGAGGATGCGATCCACGAGAGAGTCCCCCCGGACGGTCAGTCCAGTCCCTCTCCGGGCCGGTTCGAGGTAGGCGTCGTTCGTGGTGACCCGGCGCCCGCCGCGAGAGTTGATCGGGTAGGGCGAGAGCCCCGTCGCGCCGGGTGCGTTGACGTCCGGCGCCCAAGGGTGGCCCGCCGCGGTGGCCGCGCGGTGCAGCGCGGCGTCGACTGCACCCCATCGGTCCTGGGGCGTCCGGTGGATGGGGATGGGGCCGCCGCGCCCGTGGTACCGCTCGTCGCCGAACTGCTCGTCGTCCTCCAGCCTGGCGAAGTAGGGCAGCACATCCCGCGGGGACCAGCCGGTGCATCCGGCGCCGGCCCAGTCATCGAAGTCCTCCATCGGCGGCCGGATCGCGATCTGCCCGTTGACCGCAGAGCTGCCGCCGACCCCGCGGCCCCGCCAGAAGGGCGCCGGGGCCTGCCGGTCGGTCCTGGTCGCATCGAGGCCCTGCCAGATGAGGCGTTCGGAGGCGGTGGGATCGAGGAGAGCACGCATCGGGTTCGGCGACCGCCACACCTCCGGCATCTCGGCGGCGGTGTAGTCCGGGCCGGCCTCCAGGAGCAGTACCCGCGCGCCCTTCTCGGCTGCCCGGGCGGCGAGCGGGGCCCCCGCCGAACCCGCCCCCACGACGATCAGATCCCAGCCGTTCCCGCTCACAGCACCCTCCATGTTCGATTAACGCACAGATGTTCGTCTTTCGCTCGGGCTCAACGCTACGACGTCCGGGCGGTCGACGCAACGCCCTGACGTGGCGGTTCCGCCGAAATCAACCATTGCCAGCACGCCCAGGTCGCTTTACGATGCCTCCACTAGCGAACAAACGTGCGTTAATCGAACTTTGGAGTCGTGTCGATGCCCACACCGGACGTGCTGCGCTCCCTCTCCGAGGCCATGCCGGATCTGGAGGCCGTCTATCGGGATCTGCATGCGCATCCCGAGCTCGCCTACGCCGAACACCGGACGGCGGCCATCGTGGCCGCCCGGCTTCAGATGGACGGGTTCGCGGTGACCGATGGGATCGGCGCCACCGGCGTGGTCGGCGTTCTGCGCAACGGCGAGGGCCCTGCCGTCATGCTCCGCGCGGACATGGACGCTCTGCCGGTCAAGGAGCAGACGGGACTCGACTACGCGAGCACGGCGACCGCGACGGAAGATACGGGCGAGATCGTCCCGCTCATGCACGCATGCGGCCACGACGTCCACGTGACCTGCCTGCTGGGTGCAGCGCGGCTGATGGCGGCGTCGGCCGGCCTCTGGTCCGGCACGCTCATCGCGGTGTTCCAGCCCGCTGAGGAAGGACGCGGCGGCGCCCAGCGCATGCTCGCCGACGGTCTCTTCGAGATCACTGGGAAGCCCGACGTCGTGCTGGGCCAGCACGTCTTCCCCCACGCCGCGGGGACCGTGGGATATCGGAGCGGGCCGTTCCTGGCGGCCTCCGACGGCTTCGACGTGCGGTTGTACGGCAGGGGCGCGCATGGCTCGCGGCCGCAGTCCGGGGTGGACCCGGTGGTTCTGGCGGCCTCGACGGTGATGCGGCTCCAGACCATCGTCTCGCGTGAGGTGGCCGCAGACGAGCAGGCGGTGCTGACCGTCGGCGCTCTGCGCGCCGGGGCCAAGGCCAACATCATCGCCGACCACGCCGACCTCAGCCTCAGCATCCGCAGCTTCGACCGGGAGGTCAGCGCGCGCATGGTGTCCTCAGTGCGGCGCATCATCGAGGCCGAGTGCGCCGCTTCTGGTTCACCCCGGCCACCGCGGTTCGACGAGCTGGCCCGGTTCTCCCCCACGGTGAACGACCCGGTGGCGACCGAGCGGGTCGCCGGCGCCCTGCGGGCGCTGCTGGGAGACGACGCGGCCACCGAGATCGCGCCCATCATGGGCAGCGAGGACTTCGGCGAGTTCGGCGAGGCCGCCAGTGCCCCCTCGGTGTTCTGGTCGCTGGGCGGCACCGATCCCGAGGCGTACGCCACCGCGTTGAAGGCGGGCACGGTGGACGAGGACATCCCGTCCAATCATTCCCCGCTCTTCGCGCCGATTGTGCAGCCCACGCTCACCACCGGGGTGAGCGCGCTGGTCGCCGCCGCCATGGAATGGCTGGGGACCTCCCATGGCTGACAGGCGGCCCCCGCCGCCACGGCGGGGCTTCACCAGCGACAACGCGTCCGGCGTGCATCCCGAGGTGCTGGCGAGGGTGGCAGAGGCCAACGTCGGCCACGCACCGAGCTACGGCGCGGACTCCTGGACCGTGTGCGCGCAAGACCTGCTCTCCGCGGAGTTCGGGGCTGGCAGCCAGACGTTCCTGGTTTTCAACGGTACGGGCGCGAACGTGTCCGCGCTCGCCGCGGCGCTGCGGCCCTACCAGGCGGTGATCTGCTCAGCCGACGCGCACCTGCACACCGACGAGTGCGGGGCACCGGCCCGCCTCATCGGAAGCACCGTGATCCCTGTGCCCGCAGAGCGCGGTCTGCTCACCCCCGAGCGGCTGGAAGCAGCCATGCCGCCCGTCGGTCGCGGCGAGCATCAGGTCGTCCCCGCGGTCCTGTCGCTCACCAACGCCTCCGAACTCGGCACGGTGTACCGGCCGGCCCAGGTGGCAGAGCTGGCTGCCTGGGCCCGCGAGCGGGGCCTGCTGGTGCACATGGACGGCGCCCGGCTGGCCAACGCGGCCGTGTCGGTCGGAAGCTCGCTCGCCGAGGTCAGCACAGCGGCGGGCGTCGACATCCTCTCGTTCGGTGGCACCAAGAACGGGCTGCTTTTCGGGGAGGCCGTCGTCTTCGCGGGGAGCGCCGGAGGAGTCGCCGCCGCGCAGCACTACTTGCACACCCGCAAGCAGGTGACGCAGTTGGCCTCGAAGATGCGATTCCTGAGCGCGCAGTTCGTGGCCCTGCTCACCGACGGGCTGTGGCGTCGCAACGCCATGGCGGCCAATTCCGCCGCCTCCTACCTCGCCTCGAGCCTCAGCACCGTCCCGAGCGTCGAGGTCCTCCATCCGGTTCAGGCGAACGCGGTGTTCGCGAGGATGCCGCCGACCATGACGGCACGCCTGGCGGACGAATTCTCCTTCCACACCTGGGACGCGGCGGCCGGCACCGTTCGGTTCGTCTGCTCCTTCGACACCGAGACCACCGATATCGACCACTTCATCACCACGGCACGGACCTTGATGACCGCCTAGAGAAGGGCGCCACCATGACCACAACGAATGCGGACCCGGCGAGACCGACAACGATCGTGGGCCAGCCGCGAGGACTGGTGACGCTAGCGGGAATCGGCCTCTGGGAGCGATTCTCCTTCTACGGCATGCAGGTCGTCCTTCTGTACTACCTGTTCTTCCCGGTGTCGGAAGGCGGGCTGGGCCTGTCCAAGGCAGAGGCCACGTCGGTCATCGGCGCGTACGGCGGCCTGGTCTACCTCTGCACGGTGATCGGCGGCTGGGTCGCCGACCGGCTCCTGGGCTCGGAGCGGACGCTCTTCTGCAGCGTCACGCTCATCATGCTCGGTCACGTCGCACTCGCCATCGTTCCGGGATTCGCCGGCGTCTGGATCGGGCTCGCCCTGCTCGTGGTGGGAAGCGGTGGCCAGATCGGCAACCTGACCTCCTCGCTCGGGCACCTGTACGGCGAAGGGGACCGGCGCCGCGACAACGGATTCTTGCTCTTCTACATGGGCCTCAACATCGGAGCCCTGGCGGGCCCCCTTCTGACCGGGCTCGCACGCACCCGCCTGGGATTCCACTACGGCTTCGGGATCGCGGCGATCGGCATGGCCATCGGCCTGGTCCTGCTCTACGGAGGACGTCGGCACCTGGCCCCGCGCGGGCGTACCGTGCCGGACCAGCTGCCCCGGTCCGCGATGGTGAAGGCGGCCGCCGCAGCGGCCGGCGTCCTCCTCCTCGTGCCGGCGGCCGCGGTGGGTGCGCTGTCGATCCGTCATCTGGCGACCGCGATCACCGTCGTCGTGGTGGCGGTCATCGTCGGCTATTTCACGACCATGCTGCGCAGCGCGAAGGTATCGGCCGCGGAACGGCGCCGCGTGTACGGGCTCATCCCGATGTTCCTCATCAACTGCGTCTTCTGGGCGCTCTACCAGCAGCAGTTCACGGTCGTGCAGGTCTACGCGGCGACCCGCCTCGACCTCCACGTCCTCGGCTTTGCCATGCCGCCGGAGTTCTTCAGCTCAGCAGTACCGTTCTTCGTCATCCTCCTCATCCCGATTCTCGTGTCGCTGTGGGCCCGCGCCGGGTCCCACGAGCCGTCCACGCCGACGAAGTTCCTCGTCGGAGTCGTCCTGATCGGCCTGTCGTTCCTGCTCTTTCTCCCCATGGCCGGAAACGACGGCGCGGTCAACCCGCCGCTCGCGCTGGCCGGGATCCTCCTGGTCTTCACGCTGGCGGAACTCTTCGTGTCCCCCGTGCAATTGGCGCTGTCGACCCAACTCGCACCGAAGGCGTTCCAGACCCAGACAGTCGCCCTGCTGTTCTTGTCCACAGCGGCGGGATCAGCCGCCTCGGGCACGCTGGCAGGCTTCTATTCCCCCGCACGCGAGGGCGCCTACTTCTCCGTCCTCGGCCTCGCCTCGCTCGGGGCGGCCGCACTCTTCGCGATGACCATTCCCTGGATCAAAACCATGCTGAACGGCTCCCGGTGAATCGGCGAGCACAGCCTCCGCAAGGCACAGAAGGAAGGAAACCAATGATCAAGCGATACGATTCGCTGCCTATCGGCGGCGACTGGGTGGCCCCGACAACCCGAATGACGATCCGCGTCGTGTCACCGAACACCGAGGAGCCGATCGGTGAGGTGCCGGCCGCCGGGCCGGCCGACGCCGACGCCGCCGTGGCAGCCGCCCGCGCCGCGTTCCCCGCATGGCGGGACCTCAACCCCGCCGAGCGGGCCGCAACGCTGCGCCGCTTCGCCGACCTGATCGAAGCCCGCAAGGACCGGTTCGCCGAGCTCGTCTCTTCCCAGAACGGGATGCCGGTGGCGGTCGCATCCCAGTTGGAAGCCCTCTACCCGGCCCTCCTGCTGCGCTACTACGCCGATCTCGCCGAAGCGCAGCGGGAGGAGAACCGCCCAGGCATTCTGGGCGGGAGCATCAAGGTACTCAGAGAACCCGTAGGGGTCGTCGCGGCGATCGTGCCGTGGAACTTCCCTCAGACGCTCGGCTTCATGAAGATCGCCCCCGCGCTGGCCGCCGGCTGCACCGTCGTCGTCAAGCCGTCCCCCGAGACCGTCCTGGACGCCTTCCTCCTGGCCCGGACAGCGATCGACGCCGGCCTGCCACCGGGCGTCCTCACCATCGTCCCCGGCGGCCGTGACCTCGGCGCCCATCTCGTCGCCCACCCGGGTGTCGACAAGGTCGCCTTCACCGGGTCGACCGCCGCCGGCCGAGAGATCGCCCAGACCTGCGGGCGGCTGCTGCGCCCGGTCACACTGGAGCTGGGCGGCAAATCGGCCGCGATCGTCCTGGACGATGCCGACCTGGACCTGGGCACCATCGGCGCCGACCTTTTCGTCGCCACCCTGGCGAACAACGGCCAGACCTGCTTCCTCGGAACCCGGGTGCTCGCGCCGCGGCACCGGTACACCGAGGTCGTGGACGTCTTCACCGAGTTCGCCCGCTCGATGAGCGTCGGCGACTCACTCGATCCGGGCACACAGATTGGGCCGATGGCCACAGCCCGCCAACGGGACCGCGTGGAGTCCTTCATCGCCAAGGGCCGGGCCGAGGGCGGCCGCGTCACGACGGGCGGCGGCCGCCCCGCCGACCACGACCGCGGCTGGTTCGTCGACCCGACGGTGTTCGCCGACGTCGACAACGATGCCGCGATCAGCCGGGAGGAGATCTTCGGGCCGGTCCTTACCGTCATCCCCTACCGCGACGACGAGGATGCCGTGCGAATCGCCAACGACTCCGACTACGGCCTGGGCGGCACCGTCTGGTCTACCGACACCGACCGGGCCCTGCGCCTGGCCCGCAGGGTCCGCACGGGAACGATCGGCATCAACAGGTACATGCCCGACCCGGCCGCGCCCTTCGGCGGCGTCAAGGCCAGCGGTATCGGCCGCGAACTCGGCCCTGAGGGCATGGCCGGCTACCAGCAACTCAAGTCCGTCTACTGCTGACAGTGTGAGCACCGCTCCGACCGGGCGAACACCGGCCAGACGACTACCGCGGCAGGAAACTCGACACGGGACCGTCAGGTGTAGCACTGCCTGGCGGTCCTGGCGCCGTGCCAAGCGAACGCGATGGCAGCAGAACGCAGAAGGAGTTCACGCGGCCCAGTCAACCGCCTTGAACGAGTCCAGCCTGTGCTCCAGTGGGATCGGCGATGACGACGACGCGGCCCGCCGGGCCCTCCATCGGCGGTACCTCGACGCTACCTCCCAACTCGACGGCCCGGCCCGCAGAGGCATCGCAGTCGGTGACCGTGAAGTAAGGAGCCCAGGCGGGCGCGTCCCCGTATTGGAGGCGGTCTGCCTGGGACATGCCCGCGACATAGCGGTCCCCGAGACGGCACAAGGTGTATGCGCCGGAGCCGTGGTCCTCGGTGGTGAACGTCCAGCCGAACACGTCCGCGTAGAAGCGCTTCGCCGCTTCGACGTCCGGGCAGAGCAACTCGATCCACGCAAGCGTCCCGTGCTCTCCGCTCTTCAACGCGCCGCGCCAGATGTACGCCTGCCAGAGGCCGAACCCGGCGCCCAGCGGATCCGCGCACAGCGCCGCCCGGCCGAGATGGGCGTTGTCGTACGGGTCCGAGTAGGCACGCCCGCCCGCCCCCTCGACCGTACCGACGGCCGCATCGGTGTCGGTGACGCTGAAGAAACAGGTCCAGCCAGGTGCCTCAGTGTCGTCCTGGAGCTTCGTCATCCCCGCTGTCTCGACAGAGTCCGGCCCCATGGTGAAAGTGGTGCAGTCGCCGAGCCGTTCATAGGAGATCGTGTACGAATTCCAATTGAACAAACCTTCATAGAAGGCCGTCGACACCTCGGTATTCGGACTGTACAAGCCAGCCCAACAGGGCTCTCCTACCTCGTATGCCACTACCTCGTTCACGAGACCCCCCCATACAAGAGATCTCCAGGCTATCGCCCAGGTAGTAATCGCCTTGTACATAGAAGGACTCCCCTTGACTAATTAATGGCTGTTCCGTCCTGCGGTTTCTGCCTGGTTCGGGCAGGTGCCGCGCCAGGTGGGGTTGCTCTCGCCGGTGAGCGGCGGGTCGTGAGTTCGGTCATCGCGATGTGGACCACGGCGGCATGCCCAGGCAGGTACGGATGACGTTGACGATGATCTCTCGCCGGGCAGAATTGTTCTGGTTGAGGCGTTCCAGGCGTACATGCCAGCCAGCCTTAGGGGTGCCTCGTCACTGCCAAACTGGTCGCTGGCGTCAGCGACGGGCGGCTCACGGGGATCGTGTTGCGGCGCTGCGCGCCGCGGTGGAGTCCGCCGTGGTGCATTACTACCCGGACGTCTTCAGCGTCCGCCTCCCGGCGGACTGAAGCGGTCCACGCCCGGCTTTCGGTACCTACGCGCGGCCGCTGCATACCTGTACTCCCGGAAGGTGGAGCACCCACCTCCTTTCGTTGCGGGAGGGCGAGGATCTCCCCGTCCCGATGTCTGAATGACCATGTAAGTTCCCTCCAGTTGTGACCAGATGGGCTGGTGGACAACGGAAGGTGATCAATCATGGGCGCCAAAACGGCCGTCCTCATCTACACCGACGGCCACCCCGCCGACCTACTGCGCAGCACGCCCGAGCCCGACCCGGCGGCCACCGCGGCGCTGATCAGTCGGACCAACCCCGCCTGGGACGGATCCACCACCTCCCCGGGGAACCTGGACGACTACATCTATCCCGATCAAGGGGTCGCCTACGCAGGCAGCTTCCCCGGCATCGACGTGCTCTGCGACCAGCAGGTGATGGTGGGCCGCCCGTCCCAAGTCCCCGCCCATCTCCTACGCGCCGGCACCCACAGCGGCCAGGTGATCCTGCACGCCATGCACAGCGGCACCGACTGGTTCGCCTACGCGATCTGGGAAAACGGCGCCCTGCTGCGATCACTCAGCCTGTCACCCGCCACCGGAGTCACCGAGAACATCGGGACGCCCTTGGAATTCGAACACCCCTACTGGGCAGGCGAACACCCCGTCCGCCGCATCACCGGCCGACCTGACAAGACGCCCTATGCGCTGCCCTTCCACCCTGTAGAGCTGGGCGGCGAGGCAGCACTGCGCGCCCTGCTGGGCTTCATCATCGAAGGCCGCCGTCGAGACACCGACATCGACGCTCAAGCCATCCACCTGCTGGGATTCCCGATCCCTGTCACCAACCCGATCACTCAAGCCGACATTCAGGAGTTCATGCGCACCCACACCCGAACGCGCTACACCTACGGCCCCGACGGCAACCTCGTCCCGATCGAGGAATGAGCCTCGTGACGGCGAATCGTGAACCAGACGTCATCGGCGGCGGGACAGCAGGCCGCTGGCCAGGTAGGCGGCGTGCCCGTCCATCTGGACCCCGGCGTGGTCGTAGCGCTGAAGGGTGGCCAGGGACGCGTGCCCGGTCAACTCCTGGATCTTGTTCGGGGGGACACCGGCGGCGCTGAGCAGGGTGACGACGGTCGCGCGGAGTACGTGCGGGGTCAACTGCCCGGGGCGCAGGTCGACGGCGCGGGCGGCGCGGCGCAGCGCGGTGGTGACCCGGCCCCGGTTCCACGGCCGCCCGTCGGGGTGCTGCAACAGGAACTCGTGGTCGGCGCGGCCGTGCAGGAGCGGCTCGACCAGCAGCCGCACCCGAGGCACGACCGGCACCGGGAGGACCCTTCCTCCTTTGACACGGAACCGGGCGACGAAATGCCCCCCGTCCCAGGTGAACGCAGACACCGGCATGGCCTCGAGTTCCCCCGTGCGCAGCCCGATGTTCAACAGCAGCGCGACCGCGGCGGCGTCCAAGGGGCGGTCTCCGGCGATCGCCTCGGCGCCGTCCATCAGGTCGGCGGCCTCGTGCTCGGCCAACGCGGGCGTCATCCCGATCCTGGGAGTCTCCGGCGGGTCGACGAACACGGCCGGGTCGTAGTCGATGACGTGCCGGCGCAACGCGTAGGCGTACAGCGACCGTAGCGCCGAGATGCGCTGCGCGGCGGTGGCCGCGCCGAGCGGGCGCCCGCCCTTCAGCAGCTGCGCGGCATGACCGGTGCCGGTGAGGATCTGGTCCTTGTAGGCGACCAGGACGTCCTCGGTGACCTCCCACAGCCCGGCGCCGGGCACCGCGATCTCCAGCCACCGCAGGAACGCCGCCAGGCAGTGCAGGTAGCCGCGGCGGGTGGCGACGGTGTTGCGGGACTGAAGCCACGCCGCGACGGTCGGCCACTCCTGCCCGGCAGGCGGCCGGGACAGCCGGTCGACCAGGTCGACGTTCGCCGCCGGGACCTCCCCCTCACCGCGGCGACGCCGCGGCGACAAGCCGGGGATGTCCCCCACCGTGATCAGTCTCGGCGCCGGTGCGGGCGCCTGCCGGGGCCTGGCCCCCGGTGCCGGCGGCGACGTACCCGCGTGGTGTCGTCGATCCGGCGTGGACGGCGGCGCTGAGCTCGGCCCGGAGCCCGATCCAGCGCCCGGGTCGGGCGTGCCAGGCGGTGTGAAACCGGGCGGGTGGATCGCGGTGGGCTCCAGCGTCCGCCCGCCGTCGACCTCGCTGGACCGGCTCATCGGGTGACCGTGACAGCGCCGAGGAGCTGCTTGAATCTCGTCGCGCGGGCGATGGCGGCCGCCGTCGGGGTGAAGCGGTAGCACGCCCCCCGGACGCGGCGCCGCTCGCTGGGGTGGTCGCGCAGCCGCCAGTTCGCCACGGCGGCCATGTTCAGGATTACCTCGAAGGCGGGATCGGGTTCGGTGGCGTGCGCCATCACGGCCTCGCGCACGACATCGGCGACGTTTTCATCGGCAAAGTCGGCGAACTCGGGTGTCAGCGACACGACCACCGCGGCGGCGTAGCCAGCGCTCCGGTCGCCGGTCGTGGCACGACGGGGCCAAGCCATCCGGGTCCCCCTTGGTTGAAAGCGACAAGCGGCGGCGTGCCGAGACCAATCCGGCCCGCACCCGCAGGCAGCATCTTGCCGGATACCAACGAGTTATCCGGCACCCGACTCCTAGAGGATGCACCTCACCCTTGGCCGGGCGGGCGGCTCCCGCAGCCAACCCGGAACTTCTTAGCCGTGAATGGACACCCACCTCGGTCTCGGCATGGCGGCCTGGGGCACGGTCTGCGGGCTGTGTGTCGGCGCAACAGCCGCCGGGCTCCGAGGACGGCGCCGGTGAGCTGGCCGGTCAGGGCGAGGACGCCCCGCGTAGAGCGGCCATCTGGTCCAGCAGCCCGTTGTTCATGCTCTGGGCGTAAGCACTGCCGAGCGAGGACACATCCAGCCAGCCGAACGGCCCGGCCCGGTACTGGATGGTGATCACCACGGCGTCGCGGCGGGCGAGGGTGGCGCCGTTGTACCAGGGGTCGCGGGCAGAGCCGGAGGTGAAGCCGCCGCCGTGGACGAACACGATCACGGGCTTGTCGCCCCGGGTGGAGGGCGTCCACACGTTCAGGGTCAGGCAGTCCTCGGAGGTCGGGGTGCCCTTGGCCATCTCGTGGTCGTCGGGCTCCTGGACGTACGCCGACCCGAATACGGTGGCGTCGCGCGGTTGGGTCCATGTGGCCGGTGGGGCGGGCGGCAGGAATCGCCGGGGGTCGACGGGCGGCGCCGCGTACGGGATGCCTTTGAAACCGACAGGCCCTGTTCGAGGATGCCGGTCACCGGCCCAGCGGCGGTGGTGACCACCAGTCCCCCAGGCATCTGGCCGCGCGGCGGAACCGCCTGGGCGGGCCCGGCGGCCGAGACCGCGGCCAGTACCGGCGCCGCGCCCCCGGCGAACACCGAGCGCACCCATGCGGCGTCGAGCCGGGCTCGCCGTGTCGGTCCCGTTCGGGCGTGGTGGCCACACCGGCCGCTTCACCAAAGCTGCACGTGACCACCCCGGTCGACCGCAAGGCGGGCAGCCGGGTGGCCCACCGCCGACATCAGATAGCGGCCCAGCCGCTATCTGATGCGACGAGCCCGCATCAGGTCCGGTGAGCCGGGACAGTCGTCGCGGCCACACAGCAGGATCTCGCAGCGCACCGTTCCACACAATCAGCATTGTGTGATGTGATTTGAGCGAGACACTACACGATCCGATCCGAAAGAGATCGGATCCGAATCGGATCGGATTGGCTGATAGTCTGAGAAGATGACAAACGATCATGCTGACCGCGAGCGCGCCGCAGCTGGCAGTCCCGAGCCGCTCGATCCGCCCGACGCGCTCGCTGACGCTCCCACCGAGCCGCTCCTGGACGGTCCGGTCGACGGTGACGACCTGTCCGCCGCGGCGGTCGCCGAGCGCACCGCCCGCACCGAAGCGGCAGGCCGCCGCCCGTGCGAGCACTGCGGCCGCCCGATCCCGCGCGGCGCCCGCCGAGACGCCCGGTTCTGCAGCACCAAGCACCGCAACGACAACGGCAGGCAGGTGCGCCGCCAGGAGACCGCCGAGCTCGGGCCCGCGCGCACGCTGCGCGCCGAAGCCGCGCTACTGGCCCCGCTGGTCGCCCAACTCGGCGAGCACGCCGGCGCGCTGACCGCGCTGCTTAACGGCGCGGTTGCCGACGCGACCAACGACGCCGAGGAGGCGCGCCGCGAGTCACAGGCTGCGCGTCGCCGCGCCGGTGAGGCCGAGACCCGCGCTGGGCTCGCCGAGGCCCGCGCCGACGAGGCCGACGCCGCGGCGAAGGAGGCGCGCGCTGACCGGGATGAGAAGGTCGCCGCCGCGCGCCGCGACGCGCGCGAGCAGGTCGCCGACGCGCGAGCCGACGCCGAGCGGGCGTGGCGACAGCAGGGGCAGGCCCAGCGCGCCCAGCAGGCAGCCGAGGAGGAGACCGCCGCGGAACGGCACCTGCGCGAGGTCGCCCAGCAGCAGGCCGTCGAGGCCCAGCAGCAGGCCGCCGAGGCCGGGCGGGAGTGTGCCGAGACCGCCGCGCAGTTGGACGCGGCGCACCAGGAGACCGCGCGACTGCTGGAGGAGCTGCAGGCCGCACGCGCCCAGCTCGCCGAGGAGCAGGCGCGGCACGCCGCCACCGCCGACCGCGCCGATACCGCCGAGACGGCCCTCGCCGAGACCCGCGACCAGCTCACCGACGCCCAGCGGCAAGAGCGGACCGCGCAGGAGAGCGCCGCGCGCAACGAGCGCGCGGCCGAGGAAGCCGCCGCGGCGGCCGACGCCGCGCTACAGGACGCCGCGCAGGCCCGCGCCGACCTGCAGGCCGCCCGCGCGGCCGCCGACGCGGCGATGAACGAGGTGCGGCGCCAGCTGGAGGAAGCGCGCGCCGAGGCCCGCACGCAGCGCGAACGCGCGGCCGCCGCCGAGCAACGCGCCCAGACCGCCGAGCACGCCGCCGAACAGGCCGCGCGCGCGGCGCCCGACGGCCGATGATGGCTGACTACCCCCCGTAAGCCCGCACAGAGACAAGCGGAGGCCCGATGGCCCTCTCCCTTACCCCCGGATCGTCCCCGCCTCCCACCGACCCGCCGCTCGGCGCGCTGACCGGGACGGCCGGAGTACCGGAGGTGCCCTGCCCGGTCCTGCGCTGCCGGTCCTGCGGTGAGCCGCGCCTGCTGGACGTGGCCAGGGGATGGCTGGCCTGCGGGAACCCGGTTTGCTGCACGTGGTCGGCGGCCAACCAGCTCGTGTGCGTGACCGGCGGGCTGCTGTGGGGGCGGCCGCGCTGGCCCATCGCCGTACGGCGGACCGGCGGTGCGCGCACTGCGGTGACTCGCCCGCGGGGGACGCAGCCCGCTGGGGCGTCTACGCCACGTATGTCGCGATCGCCGTACCGCTGATCTACACGGCCATGCCCTGGGCCTGAGAGTTCCATATCTCAGGGAGACGCACATGATCAGGTGGGCAGGTCTGCTTCTCATCCTGCTGGGTGCCGGGCACACACTCGGCGGGCTGCTACTGACGGCGGGACGCCATGCCGACTCGTGGTTCACCGGTCGGCTGTGGCGGCCGGAGGAGGGAATCGCCGGCATGAGCTCGGCCATGGCCGCGTTCTGGCTGACGCTGGGCAGCTTCGGCGTCCCGCTCGCCGTGGTCGGCATGATCGTTCTGTGGTTGGACCGCCGAGGCTTGGGGTGGGGGCTGGTTGTCGTGTTCCGGGCCGTCGTCCCCTGGTGCGCGTTCTGCTTGTTCGTCTGAGCGGCCCGGAGACGCCGGACGTCAGCGGGCCGCATGATTCCTAGACGAAACGGAACGATGCGTTGTCGTTCAACGTGTAGTTCAGGTTGCGCCAGCTCTGGTATCCGACCCAGTCGCACGAGCCGTTGTACCACTCGCTGTAGCAGACGTGCACGTTCAGGCCGGTTCTGTTCCACACGGAAGCGGCGTTGTTCTTGACCCCTTGTCCCTGGCCGGGAGCGGGCGAGATGAATCTGTAGGGCGCGAAGTCGCCGACCGGGGCGGAGAAGTCCGACAGGGATCCCCACAGGTTGCTCCCCCAGAAGAAGCAGACTTCGCCGGGTTCGCAGACGCCGTTCTGGGCTGCTGCTTGGGCGGTTCCGGTGACGCCGACCGTAAGAGCGCCGGCGAGCACTCCTACCGCGGCCATGCTGCGCATGCGCATGGGTTTCCTTCTTTCGGGCGTGGATGTTCGTGGAATCGGATCGGGCCGGGTCTTGCTCGGGGACATCGCGTACGCGTCGACACGAACTGCTAGATCACAAATGGATTGGTGGGCGTTGTCCGACCAGAGGTGATGAGTCCGTTCGTGGTCCCTGCCCGGCGGGGCGGCAACCGGTCTGTCGGGGCTGGTCCATGCCGTGACGGGGCAGGCGGAGGAACGGATTCACGCTGAGCGAGAAGGGGGATTTCGGTTGCGACTGCTGTGGATTTTGAGACACGCCACACTGCACTGTCAATAGTGAGCCACAAAGGATCAAGAAGTTCTCGCCGGTCAGGGCTGTACGAGCTTCTCGGCCCTGCCGCTGCGCGCGAGCGATGGCACGCCGCCCCCATGTCGACGGTCACACTATAAAGCCAGGTCATAGGCCCGTGAGCTGTGACGAGCTGGTCCCGGCGCCGCATCCCCTCGCTGGTCGAGCGGCCCCCACCCGGGCCGAAAACCGCGTCCTCGCCGAGCTCGCCGGGAACGTCTTCGACCGCTGACCCGCCTCTTGCCTCGAACCCTTGGGGCAGGCCGTCCACCACCGTGACGGGGTTGACGGGCCGGCCGCCTGAGGGGCCTTCTTTTTCCGTTGGCGGCCTGGTCCCTCTTCTCGGGAATGACTCGCGGTCTTCGCCCCGAAACCCGCGGCGAGCGGGAGCGTGGCGTCGAACGCGGCGTGGGTCAGGCAGAGCTGCCCGTTCAGGGGCGTGGTGGCCTCCCAGCTGGCGGCGCGGCGGATCCCGTCGCGCGACAGTCGCACCACGAACCCGTGCCCGCCGAGCTTCACGGTCGCGCTGAATACGGCGATCGTCATGACGGCCTCGCCCGCCGGGACCAGCTCGACCAGCGGCGCGGCCTCGCGCGGTCTCGGCGAGGTCGGCGTCCAGGAAGAGCAGGTGGCGGGGCCTTAGCCTGGGGCGGTAGCCGCTCTGGTGATCTCGCCGGCCGGTACGTGGACGCGTTCGCCGCCCTGGATCCGTGCCAGGCGGCGCTGATGGGGATCGCCGGGCAGGACGCGCGGCTGACCGCGGAAGAACGCCGACACCGCGCCTGCGACGCCGCACTCTGCCGTCGGGGGAGAACATGCCGCTGTCGGTGTCGAGGCAGGTGCAGGTCCGGCCGGACGAGGTCGACGGGTGGACGCTCCGGAGCGCGACGGGCTGCCGCACGGCCCACAGCGAGCACACGATCGCCATCACCGACGACGGCGCCGAGATCCTCGCCCTCCCGAAGTAGGGGGTGCCGCCGACGGAGACCGGCACCGGGCGAGCAGTCCACTGCAGATGGCCGGTCCGCACCCTCGAAAGCTTCGAGGGTGCGGACCAGCCCTGTGTTCGGAGAGCTCCGACCTCAGCGGGTCTACCGGCCGAGGTCGACGGCGCGTCCCGTGCCGGTCGTGGGGTCGCCCACGATGGCCCGGGTGACACCGTCCTCACCGACGGTGACTCCCGTCACCACCACTTCACCACTGGCGGCGGCCAGGGCTCCGGCCTCATCCAGCGGCTGGACAGGTTCCCTACGCGTCATGATGTTCCTCCTGGAGGTTCTGCTTTGCCGCGCGTTGACGCGACCCGATGCCGAGCACCGGCCTCTTACACCGTGCACGGCTGACCGGGACCGGCAACGGCATCGCGCCCGAGGGCATGGCCGAGCGGCTCCGGGCGACCGTGCGCCCCGCGCGTCACCCCTGCCCGTGTTCCGACGCGATCCCGACCACCCGGCTGGACTTGGACCCCCGCGCCCTGTTCCCTACTTCTCCTGATCGGTGGCCGGTTCAACGGATCCCGACGTGAACCAGAACCCGCTGGCTATGAGTACGGCTGCCGCCGCGATTCCCGTCGCCCACCAGAACAGCGACGAGATGGTGTCGCCCGGGCGTCCGTTGCCTGAGGTGAACGGAATGAGCAGCACGGCGAGCCCGATAGTGCCGCCAACGGTCAGCGCGGCCTGCAAGATGCCCGCGGTGACGCCCGCGTCCTCGGGACGGGTCGTCGACAGGATCGTCATGTTGACCGGGACGATCGCCAGGCCGACGCCGACGCCGAGCACGACAATCGGGGGCAGAACGTCGGCCGCGTACGAACTGCCGGCGTCCAAACGGGTGAGCCACAGAACGGCGGCCAGGACCACCACGAGGCCGAGCACTCCGCGGATCTTGAGGGGTATGCCGGACAGGTATTTGGTGAACACCTGCACGGTGAGCAGAATACCCAGCCCGAACGGCAAGATCGCAAGGCCGCGTTCCAGGGGGCCGAAGCCGAGAACGACGTTCAGATACTGGACCTCGTAGAAGAGGAAGGCGGTCAGGACGGCGGCGAGCAGGATCAGGCCGAGGAAACCGCCGACGCGCTCGCGGTGTGCGAATACCCGCAGGGGCAACAGAGGTTCGCCGGACCGGGAGTCGACGGCGAGCAGCGCCAGGACAGGCACGACGGTGGCGCCTAGCGAGATCAGCGTCCCAACGTCGTCCCAGCCGCGCTCCGCGGTCCGGACGAGTCCGTACACCAGGGCGACGAGCGCTCCGGTGACCAGGAGGGCGCTGGGCGCTCCGAAGGAGCGGCGGGTGGCGGGGCCTCGCTGCGGGCGAGGACCTTGGCGGCGATCAGGACGATGGCCAAGGCGACGGGGACGTTCACCAGGAGCGTCCACCGCCAGTCTCCCGCCCAGGTCAGGACGCTGCCGAGGATCATGCCGGCGGCGGCGCCGAGGCTGCTGACGGTGGCGTACAGGCCGAACGCCTTCTGCTGTCGTTCCCCCTCGAACTCGATGGTCAACAGGGCGAGACCGGTGGGTCCTGCGATGGCGGCCCCTGCTCCTTGCAGGGCGCGTCCGACGAGCAGTACAGGGAAGTTGGGTGCGAGCCCGGCGAGCAACGACGAGGCGCCGACCAGACTGACCCCGAACAGGAAGACTCGGCGGTGTCCGAGTACGTCACCGAGGCGTCCGGCGAGTAGGAGCAGGCCGCCGAAGGCGAGGAAGAAGCTGTTGAGCACCCAAGAGGCGCTGGTGACGCCGAGGTCCAGGTCGGTCTGGGCGCCGGGCAGCCCGACGTTCATGATCGTGCCGTCGAGCTGGAGCATGAACTCGGAACGGTCATGGAGCCGACGGCGCCCTACATCGCCCAGCGCCCCAAGCGCGCGGATGGTCGGCGCAATTACGACGCGATCCTCGCCGCCGCCCGCAAGGCCTTCGCGGCCTCCGGGTCCGACGCCTTCCTCGAGGACATCGCGGCGCAGGCAGGCGTGGCGATCGGCACGCTCTACCGGCACTTCCCCACGCGGGCCTCCCTCGTCGAGGCCGCCACCAGGGACGGCCTCGATGCGCTCATCGCCGAGGCCCGCACGCTCGCCGACGCGAGGGATCCGCTGGATGCCCTCACCCACTGGATGCGCAGTGCCGTGGTCCACATCAGCACCTTCCGTGGCCTGGTCGGCATCCTCACCGAGGCGATGTACGACGAGGGCACCCCGTCGCACGTGGCGTGTACGGCGATGCACCGTTGCGGCACCGATCTACTACGCGCCGCTCAGGACGCGGGCCGAGTGCGAGCCGACCTCACGCCCGACGAACTGTTCGATCTCCTGACTGCGGCCGGTTGGGTGCGCGAGAACTCGACGCCGGGCAGGGACGCGAGCGTCCGGCTCCTACAGCTGATGCTGGAGGGAGTGGTGACCGGCGACGCGCATCGGCACTAATTAGATGCAGTAGTGACACGCGCGGTGCAGATCTCGCCCGTGCCCCCGGATCTCGACGGATACCAACGGTGCGACTCAACCCTCCTGGAGGGAGGCTCGTCCCACGACCCCACCCTGCACAAGGACAAGCGTATTCAGGCGCAACTTTCGGTACGCGCCGCGGCTCTCACAAATGGTCGAATTCTGAGAAGCGCCCGCTCAGCAGGCCGACAGAGCGCAACGCGGGGCGGATCTCGTCTCAGAATTCGTTCTCACGCGGTTGGTGCCGGGAACGCGCGCGAGAAGGTCTTCGCCGAGAAAGTCTCCACCCGCGTGCGGATCCGCCCCGAGTTCGAAAACGCCCTGGAAGCGTGCCGGCAGATCAAGGCGCGCGCCCCACACTGCCGGGTCATCCTCACCGTGTACGAGATGAAGCGGCTCGGCCGCGACTCCGCCGAACTGACCGCACTCGCCGACCACCTCACCGCACACGGCATCGCCCTGGAAATGCTCGCCGGCCCACTGACCGGGACCTACGACCCATCCGGCACCGGCCGGGTTCTGTTCGCGTTCTTCGCCGCGATGGCCGAAGAGGACATGCTGCACACCGTGCTCCGCCGCCGCTTCCGCGGCGAATCCGTCGAAGACATTCGGTCAGACCTGATCATCCCCACCGGCAAACGCAAAGGGCAAAGCCCGAGCCCTGCCAGCATCTACCGAGCGCTGGCCGAACACGACAAGCGCCAGCGCCACCCCGAGACGGTGGAACAAGCCCGCGCCGACTTCACCGCCCTACAAGCCCACACCTGACCGGCATCTACGAGAGACCACGGCAGGTTTCTGGCGTATTCCGGTCCCGCCCCTACGAAAAACTCCGCGCCGTCGGGATCGGGCATCAGCGCCCAGCCGCCGTTGCCAGTGCCGGGTGAGTTAGGAGATTTCCTGGGCGGTTCCATCGGCTGCGGACCGTTCGATGGCGGCGAGGAGCCGGTGGTGCCGCAGGGCTGTCTCGAAATTGGAGTGTGGCTGCCGGTCTTCTTCGATGGCCCGGGCGACTTCCTGGTAGAGGGCCGCGATGTTGGCCGGCGGGCCGGACCGGATGCTGGCGGGGACAGTGCGATAGGTGTCGGGCACCGCGAGTACGTCGTCCCCGATCCTGATGTTCCAGTCGTTCCAGTGGATGTACGTCTCGCGCTGGGCCGGAGTGGCGGTCAGTGTTGCGTCGCTGCCGACGAGTTTGAGCGCGAACGCGTCTTGGACGGGTCCGTTGCCGCCGTGAATGGCGACGGAGGCGGTGGCGCCGCTGGTCAGCAGTCCGTGCAGCAGCACGTGGCTGGGCGTGGCGTTGGGCGCGGTCTGTTCCGTCCCGGCGACCCGCACGCGGTCGTGCGTGCGGGGCAGCCGCGCCGAGACCTCGGCCAGCGGTCCCGCGACCCGTTCGAGTGTGGCCAGAAAGTGGCCGGCCATGATGGTCAGGATGTTGGTTCCCTCTGAGGGGTCGAGGCCGAACACCAGGTTCGGCCAGATTTGACTGCCGCCCCAGGGTGCACCCTCGGCCACCAGTGCGACCGATTCGAGCGTGCCGATCCGGCCTTCGGCCAACAGGTCGGCGGCAAAGCGCACGCTCGGCGAGTGGTGCCCCTGGAGGACGACCGCATGGATAACGCCTGCGGCAGTGGCGGCCTCGGTCAACTCGCTCGCTTCGTCGGCGTCGACACCCAACGGCCACTCGGACACGACGTGCTTGCCGGCCTTGAGCGCGGCCCTGATCACGGCGGCATGCCCGGACGCCTTCACCGAGACGACGACCAGGTCGACCTCGGGGTGCTCGGCGAGCTCGCCCGCGTCGGCGAAGGCGTGCCGCACGCCATGGGCGGCGGCCGCCCGGTCCGCGCTGGCCTGATTGGTGGTCGCGACCGCGGTCACCTCGAACTCCTCAAGCGCGGCCAGTGCGGGTAGGTGCGAGCCGTCCGCCCAACCGCTGGCCCCGACAACTCCGACTCGGATCATGCGTCACCCTTCAGTTATGTACCTTGCGGTATGAAACTAGAACAGTGCGACGCTCTCACGCAAGAGGTAACGTACCGAAAGGTATAGAACTGGGTGAGAGTAGGGAGGACGGCATGCCCGGCGGACGCCCACGCTCGTTCGACGCAGACGCCGCACTTGACCGCGCGCTGGAGGTGTTCTGGCGGCATGGCTACGAGGGCACCTCGCTGACCGACCTGACCGCCGCGATGGGCATCAACAAGCCCAGCCTCTATGCCGCCTTCGGCAACAAGGAAGAACTGTTCGCCAAGGTCCTGGCCCGTTACCTCGGCGGCCCCGGCGCCTACACCGCCGACGCGCTGGACGCTCCCACCGGCCGCGAGGTCGTCGAGCGGCTGATCCGCGGGGCGGTGAAACTGACCGCGGGCGAGCACACGCCCCACGGCTGCCTGTGCGTCAACAGCGTGCACGCCCGCGGCCCGGAGGCGCACACCGTACGCCAGGACGCCGTCGCGGCGCGCAAAGCCGGTGAGGCGGCGCTGCGCAAGCGGCTGGAGCAGGCCGCCGACCTGCCCTCCCACTACGAACCGGCCACCCTGGCCGCCCTCGTCCACACGATCTCCGACGGCATCGCCGTCCAGGCGGCAGCCGGCCGCAGCCACGACGAGCTACAGCAGATCGGCGACCTGGCGCTGCGCGCCCTGTTGGACTGAGAGCCCTCAGACGCCGCCGCTCCACGTCTCGAGGCCTCGCTCCGCTCACCTGTTCGTCACCCGCACCGGCCGGCGCGTCGACGACCAGGGGAAGACCTGTAGGAACGGGACGAGCCCAGACGGGGCGTGCCTGCTGTGCGGCTCGTCGACCGCGCGGTTATCCGGATACGGCATGCGGCGCCTGCTCGTGGCACGGTCTCGCTTCCGTCGTCGCATGGGCTCGTCCGGCTGCGGAGGCGAGCGAGGGACCGGGCTTGTGACGGCCGCGTCGGGCGGGCTCCGGAAATCTTCGCGGGAGCTGTCACAGCCCGGGTGAGTGCCCTGTCTTAGCTGTCGACCGGGCTGTGACCGACGGCCCGGCGGACAGGAGGGCACTCATGAAGATCGTGGTTATCGGCGGCACCGGCCTGATCGGTTCGAAGGCCGTGGAGATGCTCCGCCAGCACGGGCACGAGGCGGTGCCGGCCGCGCCGAACACGGGCGTGGACACGCTCACGGGCGAGGGACTGGCCGAGGTGCTGGAGGGCGCGTCCGTGGTCATCGACGTGTCCAACTCGCCGTCCTTCGAGGACGCGGCGGTGCTGAACTTCTTCACGACCTCGACCGGCAACCTGCTTGAGGCGGAGAAGAAGGCGGGCGTGGGCCACCACGTCGCGCTGACGATCGTGAACACCGACCGGCGGCCCGACATCGGCTACTTCCGGGCGAAGGTCGCGCAGGAGAAGCTGATCGAGGAGTCGCCGATCCCGTTCTCGCTGATCCACGCGACGCAGTTCTTCGAGTTCGGCCGCCGGATCGCCGACGAGGCCGCCGCCGGCGGCGACACGGTCCCGATGCCGCCGGTGCTGTTCCAGCCCATCGCGGGCGAGGAGGTGTCCCGGACGGTCGCGCGGACCGCGGCGGGCGCGCCGCTGAACGGCCGCCTCCAGATCGCCGGCCCCGAGGTGTCGCGGATGGACGAGTTCTTCCGCAAGGCGCTGGCCGCGTGGGGCGACCCGCGCGAGGTCGTCACCGACCCGCACGCGCACTACTTCGGCGCCGAGATGCACGAGCGCGACCTCGTTCCGGACGAGGGCGCCGCGACCCTCGGCGAGATCACATACGTCGACTGGCTGGCCGCGAACCCCGTCAAGTGACCCCCGTCCGCACCGACGAGACTAGGAGGCACCACCATGCCCGGCCCTGACGCCACCGCCGCCGAGCCGAAGCCCAGATCGACCGCGTGGCAGACCGCGCTCACCACCGTCCAGGAGGTCGAGTCGCCCTTCATCCCGGCCGGCGCGCACGCCATGACCGTGGTCATCGAGTACCCGCCCGGCGACCCCGGCGCGCCGCCGCACCGGCATCCCGGCCCGGCGTTCGGCTACGTGCTGGAGGGCGAGATGCTGATGGAGCTCGAAGGGCAGGCGCCCCGGCCCGTCCCGGCCGGTGAGGCGTTCTGGGAGCCCGGCGGCGACGTCATCCACTACCAGGACGGCAACAACCGCGACGACATGCCGGTCCGGTTCGTCGTCACCATGTTCTGCGAGCCCGGCAAGCCGATGCTGACCCTCGTGGACGAGACCGAGCTCGCCGAACGCGCACACCTGCGGGTCTCCGAAGATTCCTGACCATCCGCGAGATGCCTGTCGTCGGGCCGTCGGAGAACCGCCGCGTCCGATCCGTACTTGGGAGACTCCTCATGACCGCATCGGCGATGGTCGCCGAGTTCGATGAGGTCGCCGGGTGGACCGCCGACGCCATCGAGCGGCTCGGGGAGCGGTACGCGATCCCGGCCGCGTGCCGCGGCAGCGCGAACCCGACGGCGTTGGCCTGGCTGGCGGAGGCGTGCGAGCTGAAGCCCGGATCGGTTCTGCTGGACGTGGGCGCCGGCGTCGGCGGCCCGGCGGCCTGGGCGGCGGAGCGGTTCGGCGTCCGGCCGATCCTGCTGGAGCCGATGCCGGCCGCGTGCCGCGCCGCGGCCCGGCTGTTCGGGCTGCCGGTCGTCACGGCGGACGGCGCCCGGATCCCTCTGCGGGCCGGGTCGATCGACGCCGCCTGGTGTCTGGGGGTGCTGGACACCGTCCGGGACAAGGCCGCGGTCCTCCGCGAGATCCACCGGGTGCTGCCGCCCGGTGCGCCGCTGGGGCTCCTGGTCATCGTCGCCCGGGACCCCAGGGTCCCGGGCCCGGAGGGCAACCTCTTCCCGACCCGGCGGGCGCTCGCCGGTCTGCTCGACGCCGCGGGCTTCGAGGTGGTCGAGCAGACCGACCGGCCAGGCGACGCGCCGCTGTCGTGGACGCGACGCGTCGAGCGGGTCGCCGCCGCCGTCGCGGGCCGGCACCGAGCCGACCGCGCCCACGCTCTGGCCGCCCGCCAGAGCGAGACCTTCACCCGCCTGTTCGCCTCCGGGCAGATCTCCGTGCGGCTGGTCCACGCGACCAGGCGTCCGGCCGGGCGGCCATCCGAACGATCCGCGCATGGAGGACCGATGAGCACCCCGACCGGCGACGAGTTCGAGATCGAGTTCGAGGCGGAGGTCGAGGCCGAACTGGAGCTGGCCAAGGCGAGCGACCCGGCGCGGGTCGCGGCGCAGCCGGTCTCCGAGTGGCTGTTCGACCCAGCCGAGGCCGAGGCGGAGGAGGTCGAGCTCCGCAACCTGCTCGGCGCGGCCGAGGAACTGGAGTCCGGTTTCCGGTCCTGGGGGCACGGCCCCGGCGAAGGCGCCTGACCCCTGCCCCACCTCACGACATCCGAAGCGAGACACTCATGAACCACCCACTCGGGCGGCAGCATGCCCCCGTTCCCGTCCCGTCGACCGGAATCGCCACGCTCGACGATCTCCGCGAGCACCTGCAGTGGGCGATCGAGCTGGAGCACGCGACCCTGCCGCCGTACCTGTGCGCGCTCTACTCGCTCGACCCGGAACGCAACCCCGATGGCGCGGAGGCGGTGGCGGGCGTCTTCATCGAGGAGATGCTGCACCTGGTGCTGGCGGCGAACCTGCTCAACGCCGTCGGCGGGAGCCCGCGGCTGGACGCGCCGGAGCTGCTGCCGCCGCACCCCCGGCGGCTGCCGCACGGCGACCCCTCGCTGGAGCTGTCGCTGCTCCCGTTCGGCGATGCGGCGCTCGACATGTTC
Source organism: Actinomadura sp. NPDC048021 (assembly GCF_040653135.1). Taxonomy (NCBI): domain Bacteria; kingdom Bacillati; phylum Actinomycetota; class Actinomycetes; order Streptosporangiales; family Thermomonosporaceae; genus Actinomadura; species Actinomadura sp. NPDC048021. The sequence continues at coordinate 29,367 of NZ_JBEZJQ010000027.1, read as the reverse complement.
CTCCGCCTGGAGCGGCCGGCGCCGCCCGGCGCTCCCGCCGAAGGCGACGGCTACGAGACGATCGGGCAGTTCTACGAAGCGATCGAGGCCGGGCTGAGCGGCCTGTGCGACCGGCTCGGCGAGGCGGAGGTCTTCTCGGGCGACCCGTCCCGCCAGGTCCACGCCGGGCACTTCCAGCACACCGCCGGACAGATGATCGCGGTCACCGATCTGGCCTCGGCGCTGGCCGCGCTGGAGGAGATCGTCGAGGAGGGCGAGGGCACGTCCCGCGGCGCGGTCTGGGACGGCGACCCCGACGTCCACCACCCCGGCCGGGACGAGGTCGCCCACTACTACCGCTTCCAGGAGCTCAGAGTCGGCCGCCGCTACCGCCGCGGCGACACCCCGCGGTCCGGGCCCACCGGCGAGCCGGTCGGCGTGGACTTCGCCGGCGTCCTGCCGATGCGGCCCAACCCCAAGATCGCCGACCATCCCCCGGGCAGTGCGATCCGCGCGGCCCAGGAGGAGTTCAACCGGACGTACTGCACTCTCCTGCACCTGCTGGAGCAGGCGTTCAACGGCTGCCCGCAGCTGCTCGGGGTCGCAGTCACCACCATGTACAGGCTCAAGGCGCAGGCCCAGGCGCTGATGCGCACGCCCGACGGCGACGGCACCACGGCCGGCCCCACGTTCGAGTACGTCCCGCCGGATGAGCGCGGTGGGAGCGCCGGCGACGAGCCGTAACGCATCAACGCACCCCGCGCGCGGCCTCCTTTTGGAGGCGCTCCGCCATCTCGGACTGGTAGCGGTTACTGTCACAGAAGTGAGGCCTGCCTTGTCTGAGCTGTCCGAGGGCAGGTGAGACCGGACAGGCCGGCGATCCGAACGGGGGCGATCTTGGTGGCGGACGGCGGACCGGGCGGCGACCCGGCGGCGGACGGGCCGGCCGCCGCCGTTCCGGAGACGGCGGGCGATCTCGACCACGCCGCGGCGGTCTTCGCCGAGGTGCGGCGACGGCTGTTCGGGATCGCCTACCGGATGCTGGGCAGCGTCACCGAGGCCGAGGACCTGGTGCAGGACGTCTGGCTGCGGTGGCAGACCTACGACCGCGCCGCCGTGGCCGATCCCGCCGCGTTCCTGGCGACGACCACCACCCGGCTGGCGATCAACGTCCTGCAGTCCGCCCGGGTCCGCAGGGAGAGCTACATCGGTCCCTGGCTGCCCGAACCCGTCGACACCGGCTCCGATCCGTACCTGGGAGCCGAACGCGGCGAAGCGCTCAGTTTCGCGGTCCTGATGCTCCTGGAACGGCTGTCGCCCACCGAACGCGCCGCCTATGTCCTACGGGAGGCGTTCGACTATCCCTATCCGCAGATCGCCGAGATCCTCCAGGCCGGGGAGGCGGCGGTCCGGCAGCTGGTCAGCAGGGCCCGCAAGCACCTGCGGTCCGAGCGGCGGGCACCGGTGACCGGCGCCGAGCAGCGCAGGCTGCTGACCGCTTTCGTCGCCGCTGCCCGCGCCGGCGACATGGCCGCTCTGGAGGAGCTCCTCGCCGCGGACGCGGTCAGCTACTCCGACGGCGGGGGCGCCGTCCGGGCGTCCCGTTTCCCCGTGGTGGGCGGGGTCCGCGTCGCCAAGTACGTCCGGGCGTTCGCGAACCACTTCTGGGACGGGGTCGACGTGGAGTGGGCCATCGTTAACGGTCAGTGGGCCGCCCTGCTCCAGCGCGACGGCCAAACCTTCACCGTCCTCACCGTCGACGGCACCGACCAGGGCATCGGCCAGGTGCTGTGGATGATGAACCCCGCCAAGATCACCGCCGCGACGGTCGTCACCTGACCGCCCGCGCGACCCGCCACCCCGTTGGATGGCCGCACCAAGGCCGGGCGGGAGCCGTCCGCCCACAACCTGCCGCTGCCGGTCATGGGCGGAGGCCCCGTCGGGCTGCCGTCCCTCAAGCCGGTTTGCCGATGTCGATCCACCGCTGGAGCTTCTCCAGGTCCGCCTCGGGCCATGCGCCGTCGCACGGCATTCGCCCACTCAGCAGGGAACCGATGATGGCGTCGGCGTGCTCGGAGACGTCAGCATGATCGAACAGGTCGAATCGGGTCAGCATCGCGGCGCGGTCCTTCGTCCGGAACAGGGGCCTGATGTCCTGCTCGAAGCTGAGTTCGTCGCCCTCAGTTGCGAATGGCACGTCTTGCTCTCCTTGCATGGAATGGCGGCATCGGTCCCCTGGATAGACCGGACAGCCCCCTGATCCGTGACAGGCTCCGCGCCGACGAGAGTGAGCACGCACTTTCGATGGGGCTGTCACAGCCCGGGCGGGTCGCCTGTCTTAGCTGGCGACCGGGCGGCGCCCGGGGCGCGGCGGGTCTGTGCTCCGGCGGTCGCCGTGAATCTACGGGAAGGCTGAAACTGCACCGCGAGTTCAACGGCAGGGTCGTCCTCGTCACTGGAGCGTCCTCGGGCATCGGCGAGGCCACAGCGCTGGCCTTCTCGGCGGAGGGGGCCCGCGTCGCCGCCGGAGCCCGGCGCGCGGATCGGCTGGAGTCTCTCGCGCGCAAGGCGCCGGGCGAGATTCTGCCCCTCAACCTGGACGTGACCGACCAGGAGTCGGTCACCGCCTTCTCCGAGGCGCTGCGGCAGGAGGTCACGGCCCAGGGCGTTCGCGTGGTGGTCGTCGAACCCGGTTTCGTCGCGAGCGAACTGATCAACCACAACACGGATCCCACGATGCGGGCCCTCGCCCGGGACATGGCCGCCGCCATGCGCAGCCTGCAGCCCGAGGACATCGCCAACGCCGTCGTGTACGCGGTCACCCAGCCCGAGCACGTCGCCGTCAACGAGATCCTCGTCCGGCCGACCGACCAGACCAGGTAGGAGAGCGATCTCAGAACGGGCCCGGGCCCCTGGGTGCCGCACCAAGGACCTGGGGCGGTGGGCGCCTCCATCCGCGATGCCGCCGGTGTCAGCCGAAGGGGTCACGAATCGGTGAGCCGTCCGGTCTTAGCCGGCAACGGTGAAGAGGTGAGGACGACATGCCCACGATCCGGACGCCCGGCGGTCACGCGGACCGCTCCCCCACCGGGGAACGGCCCAAGGACGCCTCCCGCTCCCCGGAGCCCTCGTCCCGCCGCGGTGCTGAGAGCGGTGGCCGCGGCGTTGACGACGGGGCCATGACCGGGCCGGACGCCGGCGCCCTCGCCTCGCTCGCGGAGATGCTCGACGAGCGGCGGCACCTGGTGGACATCGCCACCTGGATGTTCGGCTCCGCCGCCGCGGCCGAGGAGATCGTCCAGGAGACCTACCGTCGCTGGTACGTCCTCGACGACGGCGAACGCGCCGCCATCGCGTTGCCACGGGCCTGGCTGACGCGGGTGGCGGGAGGCATCTACCTGGAACTGATCGCCTCCAACGCCGCGGCCCTCCCCACTGCCTCGACCTCCTTCGGTTCCACGGCCGAGGACCGGGATGCCTCCGTCGATGGTCGCCGTCCGGCCCCGTCCAGCACGCCCGACCTCGCCGAGGGCTGGGCGCGGCCCGTACGGGACGTCCCCGACCGTGCGATGCTGCGGAGGCATGATCGGATCGCGCGACGGTTCGCGGCGGCTTGCGGCGCCGGGGACACGGCCGCGCTGATGGCCGTCCTCGCCGCCGACGCGATCGTGGTCAGCGACGGCGGCGGCAAGCTGCGCGCCGCGGTCCATCCCACCCACGGCGCGGACGCCGTGGCCCGGTTCATCACGGCTCTGCTGTCGGGCAGCCCCCGTACCGCCGTGACCGTCGGGTCCGTCAACGGCCGCACCGGCCTCGTCCTGCGCCGCGAAGGGCGGAGGGTGGCGGTGGTCATCGTGAGCACGGCGGGCGACGAGGTCATCGCGGTCTGGATCGTGCTGAACCCCGCCAAGCTGGAAGGCCGGCATCGTCCCTGATCTGCGGGCCTGGCCAGACGTGACCTGACCTTCACGTAGGCACGCGGACCGCGATGGCGGGCCGCACGGGCTGGTGCCGGAAAGGCGACCCACCCCCGCAGTTGACCAGGTTGACCGCCGCCGGTGCCTGCTCGGCGGCGGTCATCTGGGGGTCAGATCGCGGGCTCCGACCGCTGGCCGATTCGTCGCCGGAAGGGGCGGTGTGAGGGCGCGGGTGGCTCCTCCCAGGTGCTCACCGGCGCAATGGCCGACTCACCTTTCGGCGCGCGCCTCCGGGCGGCCGAGTATGGCCAGGTATCCGCCGGTGACGATCGCGTCGGCGGACGCCGCGTATTCCGCGGGGTCGTCGGGCAGGGTCGTTGCCCAGGCCGTCCACGTAGCGGTTGAACATGCAGAACGCGGCGGCGATGAGGACCGTGTCGTGCACCTCGACGTCGGTCGCGCCCTCGGCCCGGCAGGACCGCGCGTTCCTGGGCCGGGCAGTGCGTTTTCTGGCTTCCCAGGGCATCCGGCAATACCTGGACCTGGGAACCGGGCTGCCGACCGTCGACAACACACACGAAGTCGCCCAGCGCGCCGCGCCCGAGTCCCGGATCGGCTACGTCGACAACGGCCCGCTGGTCCTCACCCACGCCCGCGCCCTGTTGACCAGCACCCCCGGCAGGGGGTCTGCGACTACATCCAGGCCGACATCCGCGACACCCGCGCCGTCCTGGCCGGCGCCGCCGCCACCCTGGACTTCGACCAGCCGGTCGCGCTGATGCTGCTGGGAGTCCTCAACCACATCGTCGACGACCACCAGGCCCGCCAACTGGTCGCCGACCTGCTGGCGGGCCTGGCACCTGGCAGTTACCTGGTCATCTCCCACACCTGCGACGCCACCACCGACGCACTCGACGGCCAAGCGATGCGCCGCGCCGTCCAGGAGGTCATGGACCGCGGCGGCACTCCCATCCGTGCCCGCTCGCCCGAGCAGATCCAGGAACTGTTCAGCGGAGCCGACCTCCTGGAACGCGGAGTGGTGTCCTGCTCCCGATGGCGGCCCAACCCCTCCCATGGCCCGTCAGTTGTCGGATGTATCCGTCCTGCCAAGACGGAGGGGCCGGGTCCTCACGTTCCTGGGCTGGGGAATCGGGCCCCCACCCAGACCAGCCAGCGGGCTTCGGCACTGGCGGCGGTCTCGTACAGCAGTAGTCCACACCACCCGCTTGCGCAGCGCGCGCGTCGTCAGCCAGCAGTCTTCAGGCGGACGGGGGACGGCGCGTTCGCTACAGCCGCGTGCACCTTCGCCAGCTCGCACTGCCAGCCTCCGCCGCGCGCGAGTCGATGACGTCCAGTAGCAACTCGATGAGCCGCTGCAACCCTCCGGTACCGCATGACCGGCTCCGCGCACCCGCGAGGATGCCGGCCAGGCCGCGTGGAGTCCTTCATCGGTAGTCCCGTGCGAGCCCGGCGGGTGCGACCGCGTTCACTCCGTGATGATGGTCTACGACCTCGGTATCGTCCGGACCGTCCTTCAGCCTGAAGTCGCATCCGCAAGGCCCGTCACGCGGCTGATGCCCCAGGGCTTCGCGCTTCTTTAGCCTGGCCACAGCCACACGACGAAGAGCAGGACGGCACATGACTTACTGCCCTGGGTGTGTCGATGGTGCGGAGTGCGATGAGTCTGGGCGAACCGTCAGTCTTACGTGCGAGTGGTCGACCACTGAGCACGAGCTGATTTGGCCCGCGTAGGGTCCGTCCTGGCGCGGGGAGGAACACATGGAGGCATCGGATGCGGAAGTTGATTCTGGGTTTCTACGTCTCGCTGGACGGCAAGAGCGCCGACGGGGACAACGGAATCCGTGATGTCATGATGAGCATCGACGACCCTGAGCAGGAGAAGTATTTCGTCGACCGGCTGTGGGAGGCTGGGGCCTTCCTCATGGGCCGGAACACCTACGAGATCATGGCCGGATTCTGGCCCAACTCCGACCACCCGTCCGCCAAGGCGATGAACGAGATCCCCAAGGTCGTGTTCTCCCGCACCCTCGAAACCGCCGACGACTGGCCCGAGACCCGGATCGCCGGCGGGGACACGGCGGAAGAGATCGCCAAGCTCAAGGCCGAGCCCGGCAAGGACCTCGTCGCCGCAGGCGGCACCGGGTTCATGCACTCCCTGATCAAGCTCGGCGTCGTCGACGAGTATCGGCTGTGGGTGCTGCCCGCCGTCACCGGCAAGGGCGCCCCACTGTTCCCCGAGTTGGATCAGGCCGTAAAGCTGTGCTTGGTCAACAGCACCGCATTCCCGTCCGGAATCCTCGAACTGGTGTACACGCCAGCCGACCAGTAAACCCGGCAAGCGGCGCGCGGATGCGGTGGCGCCGGAGATACTCAACGAGAACTCTGTTCTTGGTCCGTGACCGGGTTCGGTCCACGAACAGCGCCATCGCGCCGGCATGCGCGGTCGCTGCGCAACCGCGGTCTGCTCGATTGCTGTAGTTCCTGCGGTCAGAGCATTCGGTCGGCGGACATCGTGGTGGGGTGGCTCGTTGGCAATGGTGAAGGCTCGGTGACTCCGGCACGGTTCTGCTCGCCGCGGGGCTCACCGGCCGGCGCTGTGCCGGATGCGTAGTGTCGGTGCCGTGAGGGCCCTCTCATTTGCTTCAACTCGAACGGTCGCGGTTATTGCTCAATTCGCATCCGCACCAGCGCATGGGCCGCCCGACGCGGCATTTCTGAGACCGCCCGACCTGCTCGGCCGGACGTTCAGCCGGCATCGTCCGGCGCCTCTCCCATCTCGACTGCCCGGCTGTGCAGCTTCGCTCCGTCGGGGTTGAACATGCACAGCACTTCGAGGACCTCGGGCCCGGGGTTGCCGAAGCCGTGCGGCACGCGCGTGTCGAACTCGACGGCGTCGCCTGCGGCGACGATGAGTTCGTCCTCGCCGATGAGGAGCCGCATCCGTCCGGCGATCACGTAGATCCAGTCCCATCCCGGGTGGACCCATCGCTTTATCGGCTTCCCCGGCGCAGGCGGATACACCTGCTTGAAGGCCTCCCACGCCCCTGTGCCGCTGGACAGCGGCATCGTGACGACGCCGTCCCGGACTCGCGGACGCGGATGGATCCGGGGGGCCCCGAGGGCAGGTGCGCCGACGAGGCCGTCGAGCGGCAGCCGGTAGAGTCTCGCCAGCGGCATCAGCAGCTCAAGCTGGGGCGCCTGTTCCCCGACTCGAGCCGCGAGAGCGTGCTGACCGAGATGCCCGTGGCGTCCGACACCGACCTGATGGTCATGCGCCGCGACTCCCGGATCGCACGCAACCGGGGGCCGATCGCGGACAGATCGTCCCCCATGCTCGACCTCTTGCCCTTCCGTCTCACGATGTTGCTAGAACAGCTTGGTCTTCCGGACGGACAGGATCGACCCTCTCTGTGCCATTCGGAGAAGGCCAGTCGGGTGCGTTGCTGTTGCCGTTTCGGCACGCATGGTTGCTGCAAAACGCCCGGCGCGTCCAGGATGGACACATGAGGCTGACGACGATGACGCAGATCACCGTGGACGGTGTGATGCAGGGCAACGGTCACGCGACTCCCGAGGAGCTGGCGAGCGGGTTCAACCGGGACGGCTGGGCGCTCGGGGCATTCGCCGATGACACCGGCGAGATGATCACCGGGACCTATCAGCGGGCGGATGCGTTCCTGTTCGGGCGGCGCACGTACGAGATGTTCGCCGAGACCTGGGGCACTCGGCCGGAGATGCAGGCGCACCCCATCGGGGTCGCGCTCAACGGAGCGCAGAAGTACGTCGCATCCAACAGTCTCGAGCGACCGTCGTGGGGACCCGTCACGCCGCTGTCCGGGGATGCGACCGCGGCGATCAGGGAACTGAAGGAATCGTCGTCCGGCGAGATCCAGGTGCACGGGAGCGCGAAGCTGATCCGCTCGCTACTCGCCGCCGCCTCGTCGACGAACTGACGCTTCTGGTCGTTCCCGTGCTTCTCGGACAGGGCATGCGGCTGTTCCCAGACGATGGGCCCGCCGCCGCGCTCGAGGTCATCAGCTCCCACACCGACGCAAGGGGCGTCGGGGTGCACGTGTACCGGCCGGCCGGACAACCGGAGTTCCACCCGGCGCGGCCGACGTAAGCAGACCGGGATCCCCGCGCGATCGGCCCTGCCGAGTCGCCACGGCGCGGCGCCTCGTCGACGAGGGCGTGAACGTCACCAAGGCCGCACCCGCTGTCGGCAAGGTACTCGTCCGCGCCGGCAGCCAGGCGGGCGGCCCGATCCGGGTGTTGTTGCGGGGCCGCCTTCTTCAGAGGGCGATCAGAACACCATTGTGAGCAGGGGTGCGAACAACTCTTGTTCGTCGATTTCGAGCCCGCGGTTCGTGAACCATGTGGCCATGTTGCGCAGTCCCGCATCAGGAAGCCCATGCCTTTCGGGTTGCCGACGATGTCGACGACCTGGGGCAGGTCGATCATCACGATCCGCTCGGCCTGGGCGAGGACGTTGTAGGGCGAGAGGTCGCCGTGCGCGAGCCCAGCGCGGGCCAGTTCACGCATTCCGTCGCGGAGCTGCTCGAAGTACACGCCGAGCAGCTCTTTGAGGATGCCGAATTCCGTATCGATTGCAGCCTGCTCCGTGACGACCCACGACGGGCGTGGTTCGGGGCCACGCGAGCTTCGCTCGACGTCCAGCCACGTGGACCATCGTTAATCCGGGCCCACCTCCTCGCTGACCCGAATGGAATTCGAAGGCGAACGCGCCGGCCGGATCCGCTCGGGTCTTCTACCGGCCGGAGGTGAACTCCCGTTACGCCCACACGCCTCCACCCCACCCGCCTGCTCCAGCGTCTTGAGCACCAGCCGGCCTGCCGCTCATCGACCCCCGCACCCGGCACCGCCGCACCCGGCACCGCGGCGTCCGGCGGCGCTGCGTCAGAGCCCACCTCCCGGGCCGCTGCCAGCACCTCGCCGAACTCCCCCAGCAGGCGCTCGGACTCGGCGCGGTGCGCCTCGCGCAGCGCCTCCAGATTGTCGCGGCCCCTCTTGTGAATCGCCGCGATCCGCTTGTAGAACATCGTCACCACGTCGTCGCGGACCCCGGTCGCGACCGTGTACACGAAACCGGCCAGCAACGTCAGCTGCTTGTCGGTGCCGACCTTGCGCATGTCGGCGGCGTCGGCGACCCGCGCCTCCCCGGCGAAGTGCGCGACCTTCCCCGCCGGCACGCCCTCCAGCCACACCCCGGTCGGGCCGATCGCGTCAAGGTCGGCCACTAGCGCCAAACGCTGCTTGAACTTGGAGAGCGACGCCGCCGCCACCTGCCGGACCCGGGCCGCCTCATAAGCCCAGCCGTTTGCGCACCAGCGCGCGGTGTCGCTTGGCCGACGCCGGGACCTCCGCCAGCTTCGGGAAGTACCCCGACCGCTGAAAGGACTTCAGCCACACCACCAGCGTCAGCAGATGATGCTCATCATCGGTGCACGACCGCGCCCACTCCACCTCGGCCCCGGTCTGCGTGCACGCCTCCGCCAACTCACGCGCCGACAACACCCGCGCAAACTGCGGATACACGGTCCGCTCGATCGAGGTCACCCACAACCCGCAGGACCGCCGCCGACCCGACGTCGATCACCCTAACGATCAACCGTCAGGCCGTGATCCCTTTCTGGCGTAGTCCGGCCGCCCCCATATGCGGTCTGCCGGTCGGACCCCAGGGCGATCACGCATGACCGTCGCCTCCTGACGTCTTCGAGCGGCTGGCCGCCGAGCCGGTTCGGGTGCCGGGCTGTGGGCCGGGCGGCTGGTGACGCGGGGCGATCCTGCTTCACAATTATGCGTTTTCGACACCTTGGAGCCAGCACAGTGCTGAAATATGGGCTGTGCACCGTTCTATCCACTTTGTCGGCAGTCTTCCTCCAGAGCTTTCCGCCAGCCCTCGCCAGGCCATGGAGTGGGTCCTCGATCACGCCCGCGGCCACCGGCTGATCTCCCTGCCCTGCGATCTCGACCCGGACTGGGTCGTCGCCTACCTGCGGGATCTCGCCGAACGGGAGGCGTTCGAGATCAGGCGGGCCGGCGAGTACGCCGACTACGACGACATGCGCACCTACGGCGTACGGCGCGGTCGGCGGTTGCGGCCCGATGACGTGTCGATGCGCCGCTCTGACCGGTTGCGCGAGATCGTGGACGAGTTCCGTGCGCTGCGCGCCGAGCGCCCAGGGGTCGCCGACACCCGTCTGCAGATCAGCCTCCCCAGTCCGCTCGACCTGGCGATCTTCGCGTTCGCCGGCCGGCCGTGGTTGTCGCTGCGATACCTGCCGGTGTTCGCTCAGGCCGTCGTGGACGAGGTGGCGGACCTGGCGGCCTTCGCCGGACCGGACGTCGTCTGGCAGCTCGAGACGCCGTCCGTGCTGATAGGCATGGACATGGCCAGGCGGGTGCCCGGAGGCCCTGCCCTGGCCGCGCGGCTCATGGCCGGCCAGGTCGCGAGCCTGATCGCGCGCTTCCCCGACGACGCTCAGGTGATCTTGCATCTGTGCTACGGCAACTACCGGAACACCGAGATGTTCGCGCCCCGCGACCTCGGCTCGGCCGTCCGATACCTCAACCTCCTCGCGGACGCGCTGCGCCGCCGCGGCCGGCGTCTGCCGCCGGTGCACCTCCCCGCGGCCTACGGCGCGCACCCTGCGCCGCGTACCGAGGCGTTCTACCGGCCGCTGAGCGGGCTCGCCCCGGAGTGGCAGGTCATCGCGGGGATCGCAGCGGCGGCCGACCCGGCGGGCGGCGTCGAGAGCCTGCGGCTGTTCGAGGCCGCCGCGGGCCGCGAGGCGTATGCGGTAGCCACGGCCTGCGGTCTCGGCCGGCACACCCCCGACGAGGCCGAACAGGCGGTCAGAGCGATGACCGCTGCGGTCGGCACCGGTTAGTGCGGGACGCGGCGGCCGAGGAACGCAGCTACATGATCAAGGGCCGGGGTGTGCTCGGGTGCGGACCACGCTGAGGCGAAGGATCCGCTGGCGACGGGGCCCCTGCCGCCGTGACCTGAACGTGACGGTCCGTAGGCATGATCGGACGTCCAGCATGATCAAACGTTCTGCGGAATCGGCGAGCGGGAGGAAGCCTTGGGGCGCGCGAAGACCACCGGCTACGGATGGGTCGGTTCGGTGCTGCCCCTTCTCGCCTTGGTCCTCGGAGCCTCGCTCGGTATGGCGGTCGGCGCCTGGCTGGAGGTCGAGGACGTCTTCGGACCGCCCGCCACGGGCGTCCTGATCGGCGAGGTCGCCGCTGCGGCGGTGGTGTTCCTCGTCGGCTTCCGCATGAACAGTTCGTGGACGCCCGAGGGCCGGAGGTGGACCAGGGAGCACAGCTACGGCGGCCACGGCGTCCAGTGGCTCGGCGTCACCATCGCCCTCGCCATCGCGACGGTCCCCTTCTCCATCACGTTCGAGAAGCTGACCGCACCCGGGCTGGACTGGGCGGGCCTCGTGGCGGCGATGGCGGTGACGGCCGGCGTCAGCCGCCTGATCTACGTGAAGACCTGCGCACCCGTCATCGACGCATCAGGGCCGTCGGCGCGCCTGCTTCTCCGCTCTAGCCGAGCACCTGCCCGTCGTCACCGCCGCTACGCATGTGGAGTTTTCTCTACCCGGTTGGGGGTGGTAACTCCCTAGTCCCGGTGCTCAGGCCTCAATAGCGTCCCCTACGTGGGCGGCCTGACATGAGGAGGCCACGTGGTCGAGCACAGCCGAAGGACCGTCTTGCGCAGCGGCGGCATCGCCGCGGCGTCCGTGCCGCTGGCCGGGCGGATCAGCCCGGCTGCGGCCGGGACCGATCCGATCATGGTCGGCCCCGGCGATCCGCGCTATCGCTCGCTGGTGCTCCGGGGCTACAACCGCCGCTTCGAGGGCAGACCCGAGGAGATCTGCGTCGCGACGTCCACCGAGGACGTCGTCCGGGCCGTCGAGAGGGCGGAGCGCACGGGCCGGCGGGTGGCCGTGCGCAGCGGCGGCCACTGCTTCGAGAACTTCGTGGACGATCCGTCGGTCCGGGTGCTCATCGACCTGTCCGGGATGACGGCCGTCGACTACGACCGGCGGCGCAAGGCGTTCATGGTCGAGGCCGGCGCCACGCTGGGCGAGGTCTACCGCCGGTTGTACGTGGGGTGGGGCGTGACCCTTCCTGGCGGGACCCATCCGGATGTCGGGGTGGGCGGGCACGTCGCGGGCGGCGGCTACGGGGTGCTCTGCAGAAGGGACGGTCTCTCCGTGGACCACCTGTATGCGGTGGAGGTGGTCGTCCTGGACCGCGCGGGGAAGGCGAGGAGCGTCGTGGCCACACGTGAGGCCTCGGATCCCGACCGTGACCTGTGGTGGGCCCACACGGGAGGGGGCGGCGGCAACTTCGGTGTTGTCACGCGCTACTGGTTCCGGTCTCCGGGAGAGCAGGCGGCGCTGCCGAAGCCGCCCGGCACCGTCCTCACGTTCACCGTGGACTGGCCGTGGGAGAAGCTCGACCGGGAGGCCTTCGTACGGCTCCTGCGCAACTACGGCGAATGGGGTGAGCGCAACTCGGCCCCCGGCTCGCCCATGGCGCCCCTGTACGGCGAGTTCATCTTTTCCAGACCCGCCGAGAACGCCTCTCTGACGGGACAAGTGGTCAGTGACAGCGGCGCCGAACGAATACTGGCCGATCTGATGGGCGCCCTCCACCGCGGGCTCGACCTTCGTCCCCAGCCGAAGACGGTCGCCATGCCGTGGCTCCACGCGACACGGTACGGCTTCGGCGGAGGCCCCGCGCCGTTCTACCGGATCAAGATCAAGTCGGGTTACCGGCGGCGGCGCCTCACCGACGCGCAGGCCGCCGTCGCGTACGAGCAGCTTGCCAGGACCGACTTCGACAACGGGCACTTCTTCGTCAACACCTACGGAGGCCGGGTCAACGCGGTGGCTCCGGGGGCGACCGCCGTGGCCCACCGCGACTCGATCTTCAAGATCGGCTACCTGGCGGGCTGGGAGGACGCGAAGGGCGACGACCGGAACCTCACGTGGATCCGCGAGTTCTACCGGAAGATCTACGCGGCGAGCGGCGGGGTCCCGGCCGAGGACGGCGGCTTCGGCACGTTCATCAACTATCCGGACGCCGACCTGGCCGACCCGCGGTGGAACCAGTCGAACGTTCCGTGGCACACGCTCTACTACGGCGACGGCTACGCGCGACTTCAGCGCGTCAAGGCCCGCTGGGACCCGCGCAACGTCTTCCACCACACGCTGTCGGTCCGTGGCTGAGCTCAGATCAGGGCTGCGCTCGATCAGTCCGCGGTGGTGGCGCCGTTAACGGACGCCTCACTGCGGAGACCTGCGCGGGAGCCGGTCAGCCGTCGTAGTCGAACTCCCGGAACACGTACGCCACGTCGCGCTCGTCGAGCCACCGGACCAGCCGGCCCCCGATGGCGGACGCGTCGTTCCTCTCCTGGCCCTTCGCCACCACGGCCGCGCGCGCGGCCTCCAGCGGATCGGTGGCGTCCCCGACCAGGCGGGGGACGTCCGCGGCGGCGATCGTCGTCCACCGCCGCCACTCCAGCACCGCTTCCCCGATCTGCATCGTGACGCCGTAGCCGCTGTCCACGAGGTAGAGCGTCAGATCTCCGTTCGGCAGCAGGTAAAGGCGCGCGCTCGAACGGCCGTCCTTGTCGCTGTGGCCGCCCAGTTCAAGGGAGCGTTCCGAGGCACCCCGCCCCTCCAGCTCGAAATCACGACCGAAAACCATTGTGCGATCTTGTCATGCGCCGCGAGCAGATCCATCGGGGCCCGCGACCGACAGGTTCCACCGGCGGGAGCCGGCTACCCGAGGGTGTTCGCGCGGATTCCGTCGATCAGGTATCCCAGGCCGCGGTGGAACGCGTCGTCCCAGTCGTTGTCGCTGGGGTGCCCGTGCGCGGCCAGCGTCGGGTACGCCTCGCGCCGCGCCGCGAGGATCTCGTCCGCGGCTTCGCGGGTGGACGGCTCGTCCCGCCGGCGCCACGACAGCTGGCTGATCGTGGCCCCGATCACGAAGTGCGACAGCCCGTAGGCGGCGGCGGTCAGCGGCGCGCCCGTGAGCCCGGCGCGTTGCAGCGCCGCGTGCAGGAACTCCGTCCGCGCGAGGACGTTAGGGCCGAGCATCGGCCGGCCCATCAGCGTCGCGGTCCATGGATGGCGGAGCATCACCGCGCGCCACCGCTCCACCATCGCGGTGACGTCGGCGCGCCAGTCGCCGGTCGCCGGCGGCACCTCGGCCTCGCCGAAGACCGTGTCGAGGGCCAGGTCGAGCACGTCGTCCTTGGTGTCCAAGTGCCAGTACAGGGTGGTCGAACCGGTGCCGAGCCGCTCGGCCAGCCGCCGCATGGTCAGCCGGTCCGCGCCCTCCTCGTCGAGGAGGGCGACCGCTCCGGCGACGATGCGCTCCCGCGACAGCGGCGGCCCTTCCCGCCGCCTGCGCGGCTCCCTCAACCAGATGGCGCCCGCTCGACTCGTTCCCATGCGCCCACTCTAGTACGGTGGACGGGTGACCGGATCAATGTTCCAGTACCGGATCAGTGTTCGGAAGGGTGGTTCGTGGGCCACATCGATGTGACCGACCTGAGTTATGCGCTGCCCGATGGACGGCCTTTGCTGCGCGAGGTCTCTTTCCGCGTGGGGCAGGGCGCCAAGGCGGCCCTGGTCGGACCGAACGGCGGCGGCAAGACGACGTTGCTCAGGCTCATCGCCGGGGAGCTGGCCCCTTCCGCGGGGAAGGTCGCATGCACGGGCGGCCTCGGCGTGATGCGTCAGTTCACTCCGGAGGACCGCACCGTCCACCGGCTCCTGCTGTCGGTGGCGCCGCCGCGGATCAGAGCGGCGGCCGACGCGCTCGCACGCGCCGAAGCCGCGCTGAGCGACGCCGCGGAGAGTCAGATGGCCTACGCCCAGGCCATCAGCGACTTCGCCGACGCCGGCGGCTACGACCTGGAGGTCGTCTGGGACGCCTGCACGACCCTGGCGCTCGGCCTGCCGTACGAGGACGTCCGCGACCGGCCCGCGGGGAGCCTGTCCGGCGGCGAGCAGAAGCGGCTCATGCTGGAGGCGCTTCTGCGCGGGCCCGACGAGGTCCTGCTGCTCGACGAGCCCGACAACTACCTGGACATCCCCGGCAAGCAGTGGCTGGAGGAGCGGCTGCGGGCCAGCACCAAGACCGTGCTGCTGGTCTCCCACGACCGCCGCCTGCTCGCCGGGGCCGCCGACCGGATCATCACCGTCGAGTCCGGCACGGTCTGGGTGCACGGCGGCGGCTTCGCCACCTACCCGGCCGCGCGCCGGGACCGCGCCGCCCGCATGGACGAACTGCGCCGCCGCTGGGACGAGGAGCACGCGCGCCTGCGCCGCCTGGTCCACACGCTGCGCCAGCGTGCCGCCGCCAACGACGCCGTCGCCTCGTCCTACCAGGCGGCCCGAAGCCGCCTGGCCCGCTTCGAGGCGGCGGGGCCGCCGGAGCCGCCGCCGCGCGAGCAGAACATCCGGGTCCGCCTGCGCGGCGGACGCACCGGGAAGCGCGCCGTGATCTGCGAAGGGCTCGCCGTCGCCGACCTGACCGAGCCGTTCGACCTGGAGGTCTGGTACGGCGAACGCATCGCGGTCCTCGGCGCGAACGGGTCGGGCAAGTCACGGTTCCTCAAGCTGCTCGCCGCCCCGTCCTCGGTCCCCCACCAGGGCACGGTGCGCCTGGGCGCCCGCGTCGCTCCCGGCCACTTCGTCCAGACCCACGCCCGCCCCGACCTGCGCGACCGCCACCCTGACGAGATCATCACGACCGACTTCGGGACGACCCTCAACGACGCCATGCGCGCACTGGCCCGTTACGAACTCGCGCCCGCGCGGCACCAGCCCTTCCAGACCCTGTCCGGCGGGCAGCAGGCACGGCTGCAGATCCTGCTGCTCGAACTGTCCGGCTGCCCCCTTCTCCTGCTGGACGAACCGACCGACAACCTCGACCTCGCCAGCGCCCAGGCCCTCCAAGACGGCCTGAACGCCTACCAGGGGACCGTCCTGGCCGTGACGCACGACCGCTGGTTCGCCGAGGACTTCGACCGCTACCTGGTCTTCGATCCTGACGGCACCGTCCACCACCGTGCGGCCCCCACATGGCCTGCGGAGAACCGGCCGCTCCCCCGCAACCGCCCGTAGGAGCACCGCCGGGGCGTTCAGGGCCGGGCGAGTTCGCGGTAGTCGCGCAAGGTGATGTTCTCGGCGGCCTTACGGGCGATCTTGGCGGGCATGTTCCTTCCCGGCAGGTACGGCATGACCTTGTAGTACCGGTTGAGGAGCGTGGCCAGGGCCCGGCTCCCGGGGACCATGAGCTTGGCGACGCCGTCGCCCATCTTCTGGCAGCCCACCGCGTACTCGCGCATCTCCTCCTCGTACCGGCCGAACGCCACGTGGTGGTCACCGTGGGCCGCGGCCAGTTCGCCCGCCAGCACGTACGCGCCGACCAGAGCGAGTCCCGACCCCATGCCGGACAGGGAGGAGGGGCAGTAGGCGGCGTCGCCGAGCAGCGCGACCCGGCCGCGCGACCAGGTGTCCATGTGCACCTGGCCGACCGAGTCGAAGTAGAAGTCTGGCGCGTACCGCATGTCGTGCAGCAGCCGGTCGCTCTGCCAGCCGTTGCCGGTGAAGGCCTCGGCGAGGACGGCCTGCTGGCTCGCCACGTCGCCGCGGTCCAGGTCCAGCTGCGGCGAGGCGAAGTAGAAGACGGCCTTGGCCTCGGTGTTGTGGCGGGCGCTGTACATCGCGACGAGCTTGCCCGCGGTGCGGTAGGCGTGCCCGGTGTGGTCGAGGCCGAGATGGTTGGCCGTGGTGAAGATCGCGCAGTTGACGCCGAGGTGCTTCACGAAACGCTCCTCCGGCCCGAACGTCAGGCGGCGGGTGGTGGAGTGCAGCCCGTCCGCGCCGATCACCAGGTCGAACCGGCGCGGCGCGCCCCGCTCGAAGGTCGCCGTCACGCCGTGGGAGTCCTCGGTGAGCGAGGTGATGGAGTCGCCGAAGACGTACTCGGTGTGCTCCCTGGTCGCGTCGTACAGGATCCTGGCCAGGTCGCCCCGGAGGATCTCGACGTCTCCGGCGAACAGGTCGGCGGGGAGCTTGGCCTGCTGCCTGCCCGCGCTGTTGACGTACGACATGGAGCCCATGCCGGTGCGGGCGCGCTCGATGTCGGCCAGGATGCCCATGCGGCGCAGGACCGTCAGGTGGGCCTCGCCGCGGAAGTCGACGGCGTAGCCGCCGTCGCGGAGGGCGGGGGCGCGTTCCACGATGGTGGCCTGGAAGCCGTGCCGGTGGAGCCAGTAGGCGAGCGCGGGGCCGGCGACGGAGGCACCGGAGATCAATACCTTGAGGTTCGTCATGCCCCGGAGCCTCCAAGGGAGCGCTCACCGCGGGCTCACCGTGCGCTCACCGCGCTCAGGGCGGCGTCCACGACGTCCTCGGACAGCCCCAGCATCCGCAGCACCTCCCGCGCGGGCGCCCCCATCCCGTCCGCGGCCGCGGCGGCCTCCCGGTAGCGCCTGCGTGCCTCGGCGTCATGGCCACGGGCTTCGGCGACGCGCCCCAGCCCGATGAGCGTTCGCAGCCGGGGACCGAGGCTTTTGATCCAGTGCGGGTCGATCAGTTCGAGCGCCTCCGCGTACAGCCGTTCGGCCTCGGCCAGGCCGCCCTCCTGCAGGGCGATGTCGCCGAGGCCGCGCAGGGCCGCCGCCAGGTAGGTGGAGCCGCCGGTGCGGCGGGCGAGCTCGGCGGCCTGCGCGTAGTCGGCGCGGGCCGCGGCCGCGTCCTCGGCGGCGAGGTGGTCGCCCCGGTTGACCAGCAGGTCGGCGCTGTCCTCCAGGGCGCCGAGCCGTTCGGTGAGGACGAGCGCCTCGTCGGTCAACGCGACCGCCCGCCCGCGGTCGCCGCGGGCGCCCGCCGCTCCGGCGAGCGTGTCCAGGGCGAGGGCGATGCCCCATCGGTCACCGAGGGAACGGAAGCCCCGCAGGGCCTCACCGAAGGCGTCCTCGGCCCTCGCGGCGTCCCCCTCGCCGAGGTGCCCGAACCCTGAAACGTAGTGGGCGGCTGCCCGAGCCCACGGCTCGCCGCAGTCGCGCTGGGACGAGACGAGCGCGAAAGCGCCCTCCGGATCGGGTCCCATCGCGTTCCGCATCATCCACAGCAGCAGGACGACCGGGTAGCGGCCCGGCCGGTCGCCGGGCCACGCGGCCGCGAGCGCCTTCGCGGCCGACGCGCGATGGCGCTGCCATATCCGCTGCCCCGCGTCGCCCGAGGCCGGCGCCGACGCGGCGAGCAGCGCGCACGCCGCGTACTCCTCGCCGAGCCCGGCGGGGATCGCCTCGCCCGTCCGTGCGAGCAGCGCGGTCGCCTGCGGCGCGGCCGACGCGGACGCGCCTCGGATCCACAGGTAGTTGAACGCCGAGGCGAGCAGCTCGAAGGCCGTTTCCACCTCCGGCTCCTCGACCGCCCAGTGCAGCGCGGCCACGAGGTCGCCATGCTCGGCGGCGAGGACGGGCAGCCACTCCAGCTGCTCGGCCCGCCGCAGATGCGGGTCGGCCGTCCGCACCAGCTCCAGGAGGCGCCGGGCGTGGTCGCGCCGGACGGACGTGCGTTCGCCCGCCGCGTCGAGCAGTTCGGCGCCGTACGCGCGGATCGTCTCCAGCATCCGGTAGCGGCCGCCGGCGAACTCCAGCAGCGACTTGTCGACCAGCGACTCCAGCGTCTCACCGTCGGTGCCGCACACCCGCAGCGCGGACTCGGCGGTCGCGCCCCCGGCGAAGACCGTGAACCGCCGCGCCGCCCGCTGCTCGGGCTCGGACAGCAGGTCCCAGCTCCACGCGACCACCGCGCGCAGCGTGCGGTGCCGCTCGTCGGCCGTGCGGTTGCCGCGGGCGGCGACGCCGAGCAGGTCGTCCAGGCGTCCCGCGAGGTCGTCGATGTCGAGGGTGCGCGACCGCGCCGCCGCGAGCTCGATGGCCAGCGGCAGGTTGTCGAGCGCCGCGCAGATCCGCCGCAGGAGCTCGGGGGCGGCGGTGAAGCCCCGCCGCACGGCGGCGGCCCGCTCGGTGAACAGCCGGACGGCCGAGTCGGCGTCGAGCGGGCGCACCTGGAAGAGGTGCTCGCCGATGATGCCGAGCGGCTCCCGGCTCGTCGCCAGCACGCGCAGCCGCGGGCACGTCGCCAGAAGCCGCGCCGCCAGCCTCGCGACCTCGTCGACGACGTGCTCGCAGTTGTCCAGGACGAGCAGCAGCACCCGGTCCGACAGTGCCGCGATCAGGCGGTCGACCGGCGTCCTCGCGCCGCCGTCCATCTGGAGACCGCTCTCGCGCAGGCCGAGGGCGCCCAGCAGCGCCTGCGGCAGCCCGGCTCCGTCGCGCAGCGGCGCCAGTTCCACGAAGCACACCTCGCCGGCCGCGCCCTCCGCCGTCGCGGTGCCCGCGACCTCGACCGCGAGCCGGGTCTTGCCGACGCCGCCGGGGCCTGTCAGGGTGACCAGCCGGGCCACGCGGAGCAGCCCGGCGACGTCGCTCACCTCGCCGTCCCGGCCCACGACGTTCGTCAGCTGGGCGGGCGGCGCGGCGGGCGCGGGCGCCGGATCGGCACTGAGCAGTTCCCGGTGCAGCCCGGTCAGCTCGGCCGACGGGTCGGCGCCCAGCTCGTCGGCCAGACGCCGGCGTGTCTCCTCGAACACCACGAGCGCCTCGGCCTGCCGGCCCGCGGCGAACAGCGCCCGCATCAGCAGCCCGGCCAGCCGTTCCCGGAGCGGATGGCGGCCGACCAGCTCGCGCAGCTCGGGGACGGCCGTCCCGTGCTCACCGAGCCGGAGAGCGGCCTCGATGCGGTCTTCGAGCGCATCGAGCCGGCGCTCTTCCAGCCGTGCGGCGGCGGCCCGGGCCGTCTCGCCGTCGGGCAGGTCGGCGAGCGCCGGTCCCCGCCACAGCTCCAGGGCCTCGCGCAGCAGGGCGGCCGCCCGCCCGGCGTCGCCGCCGGCCAGCGCCGCCCGGCCCTCCGCGGCCAGCCGCTCGAACCGGGAGGCGTCCACGTCGTCCGGGTCGACCGCGATCCGGTATCCCGCTCCGGCCCGTTCGATCACGGCTCCGGCGCCCAGAGCCGCGCGGAGCCGTGACACCTGGGACTGCAGGGAGTGCGCCGAGAGCGCCCCGGCGGGGTCGATCTCGTCGGCGAGCCGGTCCGAGGAGACGACCTCTCCGGGACGCAGCAGGAGCAGGGCCAGCAGCGCCCGGCGGGCCGGGCCGCCCAGCGGGACCTCGCCGCCGTCGCCGTGCCAGGCCCTGGTCTCGCCGAGGATTCCGAACCGCATGCCGGCGATTATTCACCGGCACGCGATCACGGAGCGATCGGGCCGAGGAACGTCCCGCCCGAGACGTCGACGGTCTGGCCGGTCACCCACCGGCCCTGCGGGCCCGCCAGGAATCCGACGACGTCGGCGACGTCCTCGGGCTCGCCCAGCCGCCCCAGCGCGGTGATGGACTCCAGCCCGGCGACCACTTCGGGGATGGAGGTGTAGCCCGCGGTCATGTCGGTGCGCACCGCGCCGGGCGCGACGGTGTTCACCGTGATGCCGCGGCGGCCGAGCTCGTTGGCCAGCGACGGCGCCATCGACGCCAGCGCCGCCTTGCTGATCGTGTAGCCGATCTGGGTGGAGACCGCGAACCGGCTGGCCGTCGAGCCCATGTTGATGATGCGGCCGCCGTCGTTGAGCAGCGCCATCGCGCGCTGGACCACGAAGAACGGGACGGCGACGTTGATCTCCAGCAGCCGGCCGAGCTCCGCCGCGGTGACCTGCGAGATCGGGGTGGTCGAGCTGATGCCCGCGTTGTTGACCAGGATGTCCAGCCCGGCCCCTTCCCTCCCGGCCCGCGCCAGCCCCGCGGCCAGCTCGTCGAACAGCCGGTCCACCGCGCCGTCCTCGCCGAACCGCGCCCGGATCGCGAACGCGCGGCCTCCCGCCTCCTCGATCCGCGCGACGGTCGTCCCGGCCGCCTCCTCGTCGCCGCCGTAGTGGACGGCGACCAGCGCGCCTTCGGCCGCCAGCCGCAGCGCGACCGCACGGCCGATCCCCCGCGAGCCGCCCGTCACCAGTGCCGTCTTGCCGGTCAGAACGTTCATCGTCGCTCCCTGTTCAGCGGCCGGTCCGCGGCGGACCCGGCGATGGACCAACCGTCGCGAAGGGGACTCACCGGATGCTCACCGCGAGCTCACCGGCGCGCGCGTCGACGCCGGTCGGAGGCGTCACCGCGGAGGCGACGGCCCAGGAATCCCGAGGACCTCCCGCGAGCGCCGGACGGCTAAATCGCTTGCCTGCCGACAGTGCGCATGGCGATGCTCTGCCGAACCGGGAGGGAAGGAAGCCGCGAAATGGCCGTCACCGCGTCCAGCAAGCCCTCGGGGTCCGAGCCGGAAGTCCGCACGGCGGCAGGCGTTCTGCGCGGCAGGCGGGAGGCGGGCCTGGCGGTCTTCCGCGGCGTCCCGTTCGCCGAGCCGCCGGTCGGCGACCTCCGCTTCGCCGCCCCTCGGCCGGTGCGCGGGTGGGACGGGGTGCGCCCGGCGGCGGCGTTCGGCCCGCCGCCCCCGCAGTC
This sequence comes from Actinomadura sp. NPDC048021, assembly GCF_040653135.1. Classification (NCBI taxonomy): domain Bacteria; kingdom Bacillati; phylum Actinomycetota; class Actinomycetes; order Streptosporangiales; family Thermomonosporaceae; genus Actinomadura; species Actinomadura sp. NPDC048021. The sequence continues at coordinate 7,815 of NZ_JBEZJQ010000027.1, read as the reverse complement.
CGGCATGCTCGGGGCGTCCCAGGACGCCGCCGGCGACGACTGGCTGACGGTCAACGTCTGGACACCGGAGCCGGACGCCGCGGCGAGGCTCCCGGTGATGGTCTGGATCCCCGGCGGCGGTTACGTCATGGGCGACTCCGGCCTCCCGGAGTACGACGCCGGGCACCTGGCCGAAAGCGGCGCCGTGGTCGTGTCCCTCGGTTACCGCGTCGGTGTCGAGGGTTTCGCGCAGATCGACGGAGCCCCGGCAAACCGGGGGCTGCTCGACCAGGTCGCGGCATTGCAGTGGGTGCGGGACAACATCCGGGTGTTCGGCGGCGACCCGGACCGGGTCACGGTCTTCGGGCAGTCGGCGGGCGGCGGATCGGTCGCCGCGCTGCTGGCCATGCCGCGCGCCGCCGGGCTCTTCCGCCGGACGGTCGCGCAGAGCGTGCCGGGCACGTTCTTCTCCCCCGAACTGGCCGCCGACATCGCCGCCGCCTGCGCCGCCGAACTGGGCCTGAGTCCCACGGTGTCCGACCTGTCGGCGGTGGCCCCGGCACGGCTGCCCGCCGCGGGCGACGCGGTCTCCGCGAAGATGGCCCGGTGGCGGGAGCGGTGGGGACCGATCACCCACCGGCCGATCCCGTTCGCGCCGGTCGTCGACGGCGACGTCCTGCCGGACACGCCGTGGCGGGCACTGGCCGGCGGCGCCGCCCGCGACGTCGCGCTCCTCGTCGGGCACACCCGTGACGAGCACCGGCTGTTCAGCCTGATCGACGGCGTGCTCGGCCAGGTCACGCGCGAGCAGGCCGAGACCGCCCTCCGCCTGCTCGCCCCCGGCCAGGACGGCGCACGCGGGTACCGCGAGGCCTACCCGTCCGCGACCGACGAGGAGCTGTACGAGCTGGTCAACGCGGACTGGCTGTTCCGCATGCCGAGCCTCCACCTCGCCGTCGCGCAGACCGCCGGGGGCGGGCGGGCCCACCTCTACGAGCTGACCTGGCCCGCGCCGGGAGCCGGCGGCGGCCTCGGCGCCTGCCACGGCCTGGACGTGCCGCTCGTCTTCGGCAACCTGACCAGCGGACAACCCGCCATGCTGATCGGCGAACCGCCCTCCCCCGCGGCGGAGGAGCTGTCCGCGCGGATCCGGCGAGCGTGGACGGGGTTCGCCGCCCACGGCGACCCGGGCTGGCCCGCCTACGACGCCCGGCGCCGCCTCGCCCAGATCTTCGACACCCCGTCGACGGTCAGCGCCTACCCCGAGGAGGCCTCGCGGCGGCTGTGGCAGGACCACGCCTTCCCGGCGCTGCCCCTGCTCGCGCGGTAGCGTCCCCCGGCTGCCGGGGTTGACCTTGACATTGACGTCAACGGATACCGTCCCACACCGAGATCAGGGACCTGGCCCTGGTCGCAGTGGAAGACGGGGACGACGTGAAATTCGCGATCAGTTACAGCACGCCCTTCTTCGGGGTGGATCCCGACCGGATCACCGCCTACGCCCGGCACGCCGAGGAGTGCGGCTTCGAGGCGCTCTACGTGCCCGAGCACATCGCCCTCTACCCCGGCGCGCAGGTGGGCGCGACGGCCCTCCCTCCGACGCTGCCCTACGGCGACCCGCTGGACTGCCTGAACTTCGCGGCGGCCGCGACCGAGCGAATCCTCCTCGGCACGGGCGTCCTGCTGCTGCCGTACCACCATCCGGTGACGCTCGCCAAGCGCCTGGCGACGATCGACCAGCTGTCCAGGGGCCGGATGCGGCTGCTGACCGTGGGGCTCGGCTCGCTGCCCGGCGAGGCGCGGGCGGTCGGGGTCGACTTCCGCACCCGCGGCCGGCGCGCCGACGAGGCCATCCAGGTGCTGCGGCTGCTGTGGGCCGGGGACGGCGACGGGGTCGGTTTCGACGGGGAGTTCTTCTCCTTCGAGAACCTGTGCAGCTTCCCCAAGCCCTTCGGCGGCGCCGGTCTGCCGATCCATGTCGGCGGTTCGAGCCCGGCGGCCGCCCGCCGCGCCGGACGCCACGGGGACGGCTTCTTCCCCGGCGGTTCGCTCACCCCGGACCAGCGGGCCGCCCAGCTGGACATCGCCCGGTCGGCCGCGAGCGAAGCGGGCCGCGATCCGGCGGCCCTGGAGTACACGCGCTGGGGATCGATGGACATGTCCGAGGAACGGGTCGAGGAGTTCGCCCGGCACGGCGTGACCCGCATCGTCGTCAGCGCCACCGCGCCCGAGCCGGAGCAGCAGCGCGAGCAGATGTCCGCCTTCGCCCGGCGCTTCGGCCTCTCCCCCGGCGACGGTGCCACGCCGGACACGCGCTGAGGACACCCGCGCGGGCGGTTGCTGGGTCGAGACCCGAATGCAGGCCGACGCCCGAAGTGGGCCAAGATCCTGACACGGAAGCGGACCTTATCGTCGTCCCGTACCCGCCGTAGCGTCGCGCTCGTGATCATTGCTGAGGTGCTGGGACGGTGGTCCGGCGGGGCGCGCCGCACGCCGCGCCGCACGGTCTGGCTGCTGGCCGTCGTCTACGGCCTCACCATCGCCAACCTGTACTACTGCCAGCCGCTGCTTCCGCAGATGGCGCGCTCGTACGCGGCCTCCTCCGTCGGGTACCTGCCCACCGTCGGGCAGGTGGGCTACGCGCTGGCGCTGGTGCTGGTCGTGCCGCTCGGCGACATCGTCCGCAGGCGCCCGCTGGTCTGCCTGCTGCTTCTCGCCGAGACGGCGGCGCTGGCGGCGACCGCGACGGCGCCCACGGCCGGGGTAGTCCTCCTCGCGGGGACGGTGATCGGCCTCGCGAGCGCGGGCGTGGTGAACATCCTGGTGCCCTACGCGGCCACCGTCGCCGCCGACCACGAACGCGGCCGGGCGGTCGCGACGATGCTCAGCGGCGGACTGGCGGGCATCCTGCTCTCGCGCACGGTCGCCGGTCTGACCGCCGAGGTCTTCGGCTGGCGCGCGCTCTACCTGGCCGCCGCGGCGGGCACGCTGCTGCTCACCGCCGCGCTCGCGCGCGTCATGCCGCCGTCCGCCGCGGAGGTTCCGATCGGCTATGCCGCGCAACTGCGGGCGACCCTCCGCCTGGCGACGAGCGAGCCGATGCTGAGACGCCGGTCGCTGATCGGCGCCTGCGTCTTCGGAGCCTTCGGGGTCTTCTGGACGACCGTGGCGTTCATGCTGGCGGGGCCGCCGTACCGGTTCGGCGAAGCGGAGATCGGTCTGTTCACGCTGGTCGGGGTCGCGGGCGCGTTCGCGGCGAAGGTCGCGGGCCGGGCCGCGGACCGGGGCCGGCAGCGCGCGTCCACCGGCGTGCTCCTCGTCGCGGGCGCGGTCTCATTCGGCGCGACGGCGGCCGGGAGCCACGGCCTGGCATGGCTCATCGCGGGGCTCCTGGTGCTGGACGTCGCGGTCCACGGCACCCATCTGCTGAACATGAGCGTGGTCTACGGCCTCGTCGACGGGGCGCGGTCGCGGGTCGCCTCGGTGTACATGACCTTCTACACCCTCGGTGGCGTGGCGGGCTCCGCCGCGGGCGCGGTCGCCTACCGCTCCGGCGGCTGGGGCGCGGTCTCGGCGACCGGCGCGGCGTTCATGGCCGCCGGGCTCGCCGCCTGGGCGGGCGAAGCCCGTGAAGGTCGCGTGGGCGAAGCCCGTGAAGGTCGCGTGCCCGGCCGGGCCTCGGCGGCGCCGAAACCCGGGTTGTTCAGGGGCGGGGGCCCGCGAGGCCGGCAAGGCCGTGGATGAGCAGGCCAGTGAAGGTGTCGACGACGGGGCCCGCCAGCTGGCGCCCCACCAGGCCCGATGCCCCGTCCCCGACGTGAACGCACGAGGTCCCTGCTGCTCCCGCCTCAGGCGCCGTCGGCGTCCGGGGCGCCGAACCAGTCGGACAACGCTTGGCGCAGCGCAGGCGCCGCAGTACCGGCGGGTTCGTCGACGGCCGCGACCCAGGCGACGTGGGCGTCCGGGCGGATCAGGAGGACGTCGGCCGGGCGGTCACCGGCCTTGGCGGTGCGGACGTCGACGCGGTCCTCCCAGCCGCGGGCCGCCTCGCGCAGGTCCGACCGGTCGGCGAGGTCGAGCAGGACGGGCCGTGCGGAGCGCATGAGTTCGGCGACGCTGGTGATGCCCTGGTCGGTGTGCAGGGTGAGGTCGGGCGCGAAAGCACCGGCCAGCGGGTGAGGGGCGGCGCCGGGCATCGGGTAGCGGATGTCGGCGCCGGACAGGAGCGCCCCCATGCGGCGCAGCGGCTGCTCGTCGGTCAGCAGTTCCTGGAAGAGCTCGCGCAGCGCCTCGGCGGCGGGATCGTGCGCGCGCCGCAGCGCCACCTGGGCGCGGGTGTGCAGCAGGGTGCGTGCGCCGGCGAGGTGGCGTTCGCGGTGGTAGGTGTCCAGCAGGCCGGACGGCGCCCGGCCGTGGACGGCGGCGGCGAGCTTCCAGGCGAGGTTGACCGCGTCCAGCATGCCCGCGTTGATCGCGACGCCGGTGGCGGGGAACAGGTGCGCCGCGTCACCGGCCAGAAGGATCCGCCCGTGGCGGTAGCGCTCGGCCTGCCGCGCCTGGAAGGTGAACCGCGACAGCCGGTGCGCCTCTCCGACGGGCAGGTCCGCGCCGAGCACGCGGCGGAGGCTGGCCTGGAGCTCGGCCACGGTCATCGGCGCGTCGTCGTCGTACTCGGTGGCCTCGTCCTCGTTGGTGTAGAGGGAGACGATCCTGGAGTCCGGGGACGAACCGAGCCCGAACATGCCGCGGTCGGTCTGGGTGAACCCCGGACGGATCGTGCCGAACCCGGGAACGTCGAGGCCGCCGTCGCCCAGCACGGTCACCGTGTCGGGCAAGGTGACCTGGGCCAGCCGGTTGACCTCCGGATAGGTCGTGCCGGGGAAGCCGATCCCGGCCAGGTCGCGGACGCGGCTGCGCGCACCGTCGCACCCCACCAGGTAGCGGGCGCTCACCTGGTAGGTCCCGTCCGGGCCGCGCACCTCCGCCGTCACCTCGGCGTCGTCCTGGCTCACCCCGGTCACCGGGTGCCCGCGGCGGACCTCGGCGCCGAGCTCTTCCACGCGCTCGTCGAGCAGCCGCTCCAGCAGCTGCTGCGGCAGCGGCAGGGCGTGCATCGGAGGGTCCGGCAGGCGGGTGAAGTCCAGGTGCACTCCGCCGAACGGGAACCGGGGCGCCGGAACAGGGTCGGTGCAGGCCTCTTCGAAGCGTTCCAGCAGCCCCCGGTAGCGCAGCAGCTCCAGGATCTGCCCGCCCAGTCCCCCGGCCTTCGGGGTGTCGCGGCGCTGCGGCCGGCGCTCCAGGACCAGCGGCCTCACCCCCGCCGATCGCAGCTCGCAGGCCAGCATCAGGCCGGTCGGACCGGCGCCCACGATGATCACATCGGCGTCCATGCGCTCTCCCTCGATTGAACGGCATCGCGCCGCGCATGCGGCACGAGCCGGGTCGTGTCCTGATCGCGGCCGTGAGACGGTCCGCGTTGAAGCCGGGCAGGCGGATCGCCTAACCCAGGCGCGAGAAGGTCCTCCGGGGCGGGTCCGCCGGGAGGCGTCCAGGAACGGGGGCCGCTACGTCTGGGATGGCGCGTCCTGCCGTTCGCTGATCGCGGTCGTGCCCGCAGCGCCCCCGGCGTGGGAGCGGCGGAAGGTGCGGCGGTAGGTGTCGGGCGGGACGCCGACCGTGCGGTTGAAGTGGCGGCGCAGCGTCGTTGCGGTGCCCATGCCGGTGGCGGCCGCGATCGCCTCGACGCTGTCGTCGGTGGTCTCCAGCAGTTCCTGCGCGCGGCGGATCCGCTGGGTCAGCAGCCACTGCAGCGGGGTGGTACCGGTCACCGACCTGAACCGGCGGCCGAGGTTGCGCGAACTCATGGCGGCCCGGCGGGCCAGGTCCTCCACGGTCAGCGGGTGCTCCAGCCGTTCGATCGCCCACGGGAACAGCTCCGCGAGCGGGTGGTCCTCCTGCGCGGGCACCGGGGAGGGCACGAACTGGGCCTGGCCGCCGGCCCGGTGCGGCGGCACGACCAGGCGGCGCGCGACCGCGTTCGCGACCGCGGAGCCGCGGTCGAGACGGACCAGGTGCAGGCACAGGTCCATCGCGGCGGCCTTGCCGGCCGAGGTGAGAACGCTGCCGTTGTCCACGTAGAGGACGTCCGGATCGACCTCCACGCGGGGATAGCGCGCGGCCAGCGCCTCGGTGTGCGCCCAGTGCGTGGTCGCGCGGCGCCCGTCGAGCAGTCCCGCGGCGGCCAGCACGAACGCGCCGGTGCAGAGCGAGGCCACGCGCGCGCCCGCCCGGTGGGCGGCGCGCACCGCGTCGACGAGGTCGCCGGGCGGATCCACGTCGACGTCGGCCCACCCTGGGACGATCACCGTGTCGGCGGTCGGCAGCCGGTCGAACCCGTGGTCGGGCTCCAGCCGGAAGCCGCCGGCCCGCACGGTCCCCGTTCCGCAGCCGAGGAGGCGGTACCAGGGCCCGGCCACATCGGCCGGCGCGCTGCCGAACACCTCGTAGGCCACCGACAGCTCGAAGTGCAGCATCCCGTCGGTGACCGCGACCGCGACCGTCGTCATGTCCGGAATTGTACGAGGCATGGCGTTCCAGACGCTCGTGCGGGACGGCCGCCGCCGCCATGATCGATCCACTGGTCGGACCGAGGGCAACGGGAGAGATGATGACGGGATCGGGTCAGGCGGTCGCGGTGTTCGGCGCGTACGGGCACACCGGGCGGTTCGTGGTGGCGGAGCTGCGGGACCGCGGGTACGTCCCGCTGGCGTCCGGCCGCGACGCCGGGAGGCTTCGAGCACTGGCGGAGTCCTTTCCGGGGCTGGACGTCCGGCCCGCGTCGGCCGACGACCCGGCGTCGCTGGACCGCGCGCTGGCCGGCGCCGCCGCGGTGATCAACTGCGCGGGGCCCTTCGCCGCGACGGCCGCCCCGGTGATCGAGGCGGCGCTGCGCGCCGGCGTCCCCTACGTGGACGTGGCGGCCGAGATCGAGGCCAACGCCGACACGCTCGCGCACTTCGCCCGGACCGCCCGCGACGCGGGAGCCACCGTCGTCCCCGCGATGGCCTTCTTCGGCGGGCTCGCCGACCTGCTGGCCACCGCGGCGATGGGCGACTGGACCGCCGCCGACGAGGTGCACGTCGCCTACGGGCTGAGCAGCTGGCACCCCACCGCGGGCACGCGCGCCTCGGGCACGGTCTCCCACGAGCGGCGCGACGGGCGGCGGGTCCGCTACACCGGCGGGAAGCTGGAGTACCACCAGGACGCGCTCCCCTCGTTGAAGTGGACGTTCCCCGAGCCGATGGGCGTCCGGTCCGTGCTCGGGGAGTTCAGCATGGCCGACGTCGTCACGATCCCCAGCCACCTGGCGGTGCCCGAGGTGCGCTCGTACATGACCGTCGAGGCGGCCGAGGACCTGTCGGCCCCCGGCACGCCGGCGTCGGCCGCGGCCGACGAGCGCGGACGCTCCGACCAGACGTTCCTGGTCGACGTCGTCGTGCGCTCCGGCGGCGAGGAGCGGCGCGCCACGGCCAGCGGCCGGGACATCTACGCCGTCAGTGCGCCGCTGGCGGTGGAGGCGGTCGACCGCATCCTCGGCGGCCGCACCAGGGCGACCGGCGCCGCCTCCGCCGGGGAGGTCTTCGACGCCGCCGACCTCCTGCGCGCGCTGTCCGCGCACCTGTCGGTCGACCTGCGCCGATGACCGTCCCCGGGGCCGCCGCCTCTCAGATCTCGTCGACGTTCATCGCGCCCTCGTTCGGACGGCGGGAGAGGTCGATGCCGAGCTCCTCCGCGGCGCGGAAGACGTCCTCGTCGGTGTCGCGCATCTCGATGGAC
>NZ_JBEZJQ010000026.1:0-133472 GCF_040653135.1 Actinomadura sp. NPDC048021 | reverse complement strand
GGCCGGGGCGGGCCGGGCGGCCGCGACGCCGCCCGGCCCGCCCGGCGCACGCGATGAGAGAGGGAGACGGGTGTCCGACACGCCGGTGCAGACCTCGGCGACGGTTCTGACGGTCCGCCAGGTGCAGGACTACCGCGCGATGACGCTGGTGGCCCCGGCCATCGCCGAACGGTTCAGGCCCGGCCAGTTCGTGGCGCTCGCCGTGGGCGGCGAGCACACGTCCCGCCTGGTGCGCCGCTGCATCGGGGTGCACGAGGTCAAGTCCGACTACGGCGGCACCGTCGAACTGGTGTTCGCCGACACCGAGCCCGGCACCGCCTGGCTCGCCGGCCGCCGCTCCCGCGACCAGCTCGACCTCGTCGGGCCGCTCGGCCGCCCGTTCCGGCTGCCCCGCGATCCCGTCACCTGCCTGCTCGTCGGCGGCGGGCCCGGCGGCGCGGCCGTGTTCGCGCTGGCCGACACGCTGCTGCGGCGCGGCTGCCAGGTGCACTTCGTGCTCGCCGGCGCCTCCGCCCGGCAGGTCTTCGGGTCCCGCATGGCGCAGCGCATCGGCGACAGCGCGGCCGTCGTCACCGAGGACGGGTTGATGGGGGAGAAGGGCGCCGTCCGCGACGTGCTGCCCCGCGTCATCGAGGAGACCGGCGCGGACGTCGTCTACGGCTGCGGCCCCACGGCCCTGCTCCGCTCGGTCACCCAGATCGCCGGCGACTTCGGCCTTCCCTCGCAGGTGTCGGTCGAGGAGTTCCTCCAGCAGACGGGCGCGTGCGGCATCGGCGTGTGCATGACGTGCATGCTCCCCGTCCACGGGGAGGACGGCGTGACCCGCATGGTCCGCGCCTGCGCGGACGGCCCCGTCCTGCGCGGCGACCGCGTCCGCTGGGGCGACCTCGGAACCATCCCGTTCGACGCGCTCGGCGCGCCGCGCGTCCTGAGCGTCTCTGAAGGGGGCTCGCAGTGAGCGATCGGGTCACGACCACGCTCGGGCCTCTGGAACTGCCCAACCCGGTCCTGACGGCCTCCGGATGCGGCGGGACGGGACGCGAGCTCGCCCAGTTCTTCGACCTCACCCGCCTCGGCGCGTTCGTCACGACGTCGGTGATGGCGCAAGCGCGCGCGGGACGTCCCACACCGCGGGTGACCGAGACCCCGAGCGGCCTCCTGACCGCGATGGGCCTGCCCGGTCCCGGCGTGGAGACCTTCCTGGAACGTGACCTTCCCTGGCTGATCGAGCAGGAGGTCCGCACGATCGTGTCCGTCGCGGGCAGCAGCGTCGAGGAGTACGGCGACCTGGCGCGCCGCCTCCGCAACGTCCCGGGCGTCGCCGCGATCGAGGTCAACGTCGCCTGCCCCAACGTCGAGGACCGCGGCCGCATGTTCGGCTGGCACCCGGCCGCCGCGGCGTCCGTCGTGCGGGCCGTCCGCGCGCACGCCCGGCCGGGCGTGCCCGTCTTCGCCAAGCTCGCCCCCGACGTGACCGACATCGTCGGCATCGCGCTCGCGTGCGTCGACGCGGGCGCCGACGGCCTCACCCTGATCAACACCATGGAGGCCATGGCGATCGACCCGCAGACGCTGCGTCCGGCCCTCACGGGCGTGTCCGGCGGCCTGTCCGGACCCGCCGTGCGGCCCGTCGCGGTCCGCTGCGTCTACCAGGTGCACGCCGCGCTGCCCACCACCCCGATCATCGGCGTCGGGGGCATCGCCACCGGCCTGGAGGCCCTGGAGTTCATCCTCGCCGGCGCCTCCGCCGTCGCCGTCGGCACCGCGCTGTTCCACGACCCCCTGGCCGGCCCGCGCGTCCTGCGCGAACTGGAGGAGGCGCTCGCGGCCCGCCGCATCGACCGCCTCGCCGACGCCGTCGGCCTCGCGCACAAGCCCGCCGGGTACGTCCCGCCCCAGGTGCGCCGGCAAGAGCCCGAGAAGGAGAAGCTGTGACCGCCCCCATCGCCGTCGCGCTGGACGCGCCCGACCTGGAGACCGCCGCGCGCTGGGCCACCCTGGTCACGCCGCACGTCTCGACCGTCAAGGTCGGCCTGGAGCTGTACCTGCGGTACGGGCCGGACGTCGTCGCCAGCGTGCGGGGCGCCAGCCGCGTCCAGGTGTTCCTCGACCTCAAGCTGCACGACATCCCCGCCACGGTCCGCGGCGCCGCCCGCGCCGTGGCGCGCCTCAAGCCGGCCTACCTGACCGTGCACGCCGCCGGGGGGCCCGCGATGATCCGCGAGGCGGTGCAGGCCGCCCCCGCCACCAAGATCGCCGCGGTGACGGTCCTGACGTCCCTCAAGGACGCCGATCTCACCGCCGTCGGCCTCGCGGGGCCCGCCCCCGACGCCGTCCGCCGTCTGGCCGTCCTCGCCGTCGAGGCGGGCGCTCAGGCCCTCGTGTGCTCCCCGCAGGAGGCCGCCGCCGTCCGCGCCGAGGTCGGTCCGGACATCACGCTCATCACGCCCGGCGTCCGTCCCGCGGGCTCCGGCCACCAGGACCAGGCCCGCGTCGCCACGCCCGAGGACGCCCTGGCCGCCGGCGCCGACCTGCTGGTGATCGGCCGTCCCATCACCGCCGCCCCCGACCCGGGCGCCGCCGCGGCCGCGATCGCCGCCGCGCTGCGCCGCACGTCCGCCGGCACGGCCTGAACGCGGTTCCGCCGCGCTCGGGTCCGTGCGCCGCCCGCGCCGGGACATGCTTCGGCGCGCCATTGGTTCGCGGGCGCGCAGAACCGCTTTGTGGGTGAGTTTTGCGGCACGGGGGAACGCGAATGTGGTTTTAGTCGCATGCGAATGCGAGGACGGGAGTCGCCGCTTTGCGATACGTGCCGAACGGCGAACTCGTTCACGCGGAGGGTCGATTCCGGACCGGGGGGAGTCTCCGGACGGGGCGGCCGGCGTCTCCGCGTCCATGGGGCGCTCTGGCGGCGTGCTGGGGGGAGCTGGTGCGGTGCGGGCGTCCTCCGGGCGAGCGGACGATCTTGGCGGGTGTTGTCGAGGATGACAGTAACGGTGCCGGGGCGACGTGCGGAACGGCGCGGCGTGACGAGTGTCACTCGGTCGGGATCGTTTGTGGGAGGCCCCGCCGCGCCGCCCCGGCGGGGCTCCGGAGGGCGGTGGCGGGACCGTGGCGGCGCGGGCTCCCGGAGGCGCGAAGCGCAGCGGCGGAGCGGTGCTGGGTGCCACAAATGCGGTCAGAACGGGCGGTTTTTCACGATCATGCGAAAGTCCCAGCAAGGCAAGGGGATGCGGCGTCGAGGGGTCCGAGTTGGGTACACTCTGTATTCAGGACACTCCGGGGAGTGATTTTCGTGAATTTGTGGCGGGCTAAACGGCACTTCACGTTGCCTTATGGGTGGTGAACTCGCTAGTTTCCCAACCCGTCCGACTCCGTCGAGTGGAAACCTGAGGTGACCCGGCGTGGCTCTTCCGCCCCTAACCCCCGAACAGCGCGCCGCAGCCCTGGAGAAGGCTGCCAAGGCTCGCAAGGAGCGGGCCGAGGTTAAGAACAAGCTGAAGCACGGGGGAACCTCGCTCGCCGAGGTTCTCAAGGATGGTCAGTCCGACGACGTCATCGGAAAGATGAAGGTGTCGGCCCTTCTGGAATCGCTGCCCGGTGTGGGCAAGGTCCGTGCGAAGCAGATCATGGAGCGCCTGGGCATCGCCGAGTCCCGCCGTGTGCGGGGCCTCGGCGCCAACCAGCGCGCATCCCTGGAGCGTGAGTTCGGCGGAAGTGCGAACCGCTGACGCGCGACTCACGGGCGGGCGCGGCGGCCAGGCCGCCGCGGCCGGCTCGGGGCGACCCGCAGACGGCACCATCCCGCCCGGCTCCGGCGCACCCATCGCTGCGCCGGAAGGCTCCATGCCGCATGGCCCGCTCGCGCGGCGGCTGACGGTCCTGTCCGGACCGTCGGGCGTCGGCAAGAGCACGGTCGTCGCCGAGATCCGGCGCTCACACCCCCGGGTGTGGCTGTCGGTCTCGGTGACCACCCGGGCTCCCCGCCCGGGTGAGACCGACGGTGTGCAGTACTTCTTCGTCGACGACGCCGGTTTCGACCGGCTCGTCGCCGAGGGGCAGCTCCTCGAATGGGCCGAGTTCGCGGGCAACCGCTACGGCACCCCCCGCCGGCCCGTCGAGGAACGCCTCGCCCGCGGCGAGCCGGTGCTGCTGGAGATCGACCTCCAGGGCGCCCGGCAGGTCCGCCGCTCCATGTCCGAGGCCCGCCTGGTGTTCCTCGCTCCCCCCAGCTGGGAGGAGCTCGTCCGCCGCCTCACCGGGCGCGGCACCGAGCCCCCCGAGGTCATCGAGCGCCGCCTCGACGCGGCCCGCGTCGAGCTCGCCGCCGAGAAGGAGTTCGACGTCACGCTCGTCAACACGTCCGTGCAGGACGTGTGCGACGAGCTGCTAGCCTTGATGGCTGACCAGTAGCCTGTTCAACCTACGGAAGGCCACCGAGTGGCAGTCAGCAACGAGGGCATCACCAACCCCTCGATCGACGAGCTCCTTGAGGTCGTCGACACCAAGTACGGCCTCGTGAGCATCGCGGCCAAGCGCGCCCGGCAGATCAACGCCTACTACGCCCAGCTGGGCGAGGGCCTGCTGGAGTACGTCGGCCCGCTCGTCGAGACGCAGGTCCAGGAGAAGCCGCTGTCGATCGCGCTCCGCGAGACGCGCGAGGGCCTCCTGAACGCCGAGCCCATCGAGGGCTGAGGTTCCCGAGGCGCCCGGCTCCGCTCACCGGCCCGGGGTCGCCGTCTCCGGCGGCCGCGTCCGCGGCGGCTTCCGGGAGGCATCTCCGGACCCCGGTGCGGATACGCCTACCCCGGGAGGAGAGCGGGCGGCGCCTGATGGGATCGTGGGCGACATGACCTCCCCCAAGCCGCGCGTCGTGCTCGGAGTGAGCGCGGGCATCGCCGCGTACAAGGCGTGCGAGTTGCTCCGGCGGCTCACCGAGTCGGGCCACGACGTCACCGTCGTGCCGACCGCGGACGCGCTCCGCTTCGTCGGAGAGCCCACCTGGGCCGCGCTGTCCGGCAAGCCGGTCTCCCCGCGGGTCTGGGACGGCGTCGCCGAGGTCCCGCACGTCCGGCTCGGCCAGCAGGCCGACCTGGTGTTCGTCGCACCGGCCACCGCGGACCTGCTCGCCAAGGCGGCCCACGGCCTCGCCGACGACCTGCTGACCAACACCCTGCTCACCGCCCGCTGCCCCGTCGTGTTCGCGCCCGCGATGCACACCGAGATGTGGCAGCATCCGGCCACGCAGGCCAACGTGGCGACCCTGCGGGAGCGCGGCGCCGTCGTCGTCGAGCCCGCGTCCGGCCGCCTCACCGGCAAGGACACCGGGCCCGGCCGGCTGCCCGACCCCGCCGAGCTGTTCGAGGTCGCCCGGCACGTGCTGGCCCGCGGCGCCGACGGCCGCGACCTCGCCGGACGGCACGTGGTGGTCTCCGCCGGGGGCACCCGGGAGGCCATCGATCCCGTCCGTTTCATCGGGAACCGCTCGTCCGGCCTGCAGGGCTACGCGCTCGCCCGGACCGCCGCGGCGCGCGGCGCCAGGGTGACGCTCGTCTCGGCGAACGTCGCCCTGCCCGACCCGGCGGGCGCCGAGACCGTCGCCGTCGGATCGGCCGAGGAGATGCGCGAGGCGGTCGTGGCGGCCGCCGGAACGGCGGACGCGGTCGTCATGGCCGCCGCCGTCGCCGACTTCCGCCCGGCCGACTACCGCGGCTCCAAGATCAAGAAGGCGGAGGGGGCGGAACCCGAGCCGATCCGCCTCGTCAAGAACCCCGACATTCTGGCCGAGCTCGGCCAGGTCCGGCGGCCCGGCCAGGTCGTCGTGGGCTTCGCGGCCGAGACCGACGACGTCCTCGCCAACGGACAGGCCAAGCTCGCCCGCAAGGGCAGCGACCTTCTCGTCGTCAACCAGGTCGGCGAGAACCTGACCTTCGGCCGCCCCGACAACGCCGCGGTCATCCTCGGCGCCGACGGGTCGCGGACCGAGGTGCCCCGCGGGGCCAAGGAGGCGCTCGCCGAGGTCGTGTGGGACCTCGTCGCCGCACGGCTGGATCGCACGCCGCCGGGCGCGCGTCCGGGCGAAGGGCGCTGATCCCGCTAGACTTCTGGTCCTAACATCGTGGGGAACCCATGGCGGGGGGCGGCGTCCCTCGCCGAACTCGACAAAGAATCCGTTCTGCGACGTCAGTCAGCAGCCGCTGCAAGGAGTTCACGTACGTGTCTCGCCGCCTGTTCACCTCCGAGTCGGTGACCGAGGGTCACCCGGACAAGATCGCGGACCAGATCAGCGACGCGATCCTCGACTCGATGCTCAAGGACGATCCGAAGAGCCGGGTCGCCGTCGAGACGATGATCACGACGGGTCAGGTGCATGTGGCCGGTGAGGTCACCACCGAGACCTATGTGGACATCCCGGGCGTGATCCGGGAGAAGATCCTGGAGATCGGCTACGACTCGTCCAAGAAGGGCTTCGACGGCCACTCCTGCGGCGTGTCGGTGTCCATCGGCGCGCAGTCGCCCGACATCGCGCAGGGCGTGGACGACGCCTACGAGTCCCGCGAGGGCGAGGGCGTCGACGACCTGGACCGGCAGGGCGCCGGCGACCAGGGCCTGATGTTCGGCTACGCCACCAGCGAGACCCCCGAGCTGATGCCGCTGCCGATCACGCTGGCGCACCGGCTCGCCCGGCGCCTGTCGGCGGTCCGCAAGAGCGGCGACGTGCCCTACCTGCGCCCCGACGGCAAGACCCAGGTCACCATCGAGTACGACGGCGACCGCGGCGTCCGCCTCGACACCGTCGTGGTGTCCAGCCAGCACGCTCCCGACATCGACCTGAAGGAGCTGCTCGCCCCGGACGTCAAGGAGCACGTCGTCGACCCGGTGCTCGCCGAGTTCGAGCTCGACACCGAGAACTACCGGCTGCTGGTGAACCCCACCGGCCGCTTCGAGATCGGCGGCCCGATGGGCGACGCCGGCCTCACCGGCCGCAAGATCATCGTGGACACCTACGGCGGCATGGCCCGCCACGGCGGCGGCGCCTTCTCCGGCAAGGACCCGTCCAAGGTCGACCGCTCCGCCGCGTACGCGATGCGCTGGGTCGCCAAGAACATCGTCGCCGCGCAGCTCGCCGACCGCGCCGAGGTCCAGGTCGCCTACGCGATCGGCAAGGCCCACCCGGTCGGGGTGTTCGTGGAGACGTTCGGCACCGAGAAGGTCGCCCCCGAGAAGATCGAAAAGGCCATCGGGGACGTCTTCGACCTGCGCCCGGCCGCGATCGTCCGCGACCTCGACCTGCTCCGCCCGATCTACTCGCAGACGGCCGCCTACGGCCACTTCGGCCGCGAGGAGCCCGACTTCTCCTGGGAGTCGACCGACCGCGCCAAGGACCTGGCCTCCGCCGCCGGCCTGTAACCGGTCTTCCGCGAAGAAGGGCCCCGGGACGCCCCGGGGCCCTTCTTCGCGCGCCCGTGCTGTTCCGGCGCCCCTGTCCTGGCGCGACGAGGTCTTCTTTGCGCGTGCGGCGGGCGCCTGCCCCAGTGCGGCCTGGTGCCGCGGGGAAGCGGTGCGGACGCGCCGTGACGGGGTCAGCCGGCGCAGTGGTTGCCGCGGTGCAGGCCGTAGTGGGCGGCGATGGTGTAGCGGCCGGGGGTGCGCGCCTCCAGCCGGACGAACTCGCCCGCGCGCGCCAGGCAGGCGTTCCCGCCCGTCGCGCTCAGCCACGGTGACCAGGAGACGCGCAGCAGGACCGACCCGGGCGAGGGCACGTCGACGACGAGCTCGCCGGAGTTGAGGTTCCTGACGAACGCGGGCGGGTCGACCAGCGGCGTGGGGCTCGCGACGCGGTACAGCCGCCAGTGCGTGTCCCGCCAGATCTCCGTCAGGTACGGCTGGCCGCCTTCGACGAGGGCGGCCTCCTCCTGCGCCGACCAGTCGACCTCCTGCTCGGGCAGGACGACGTACTGGACGGCCCACTTGTGCAGCCAGTCGCGGTACGAGGCGGGCGTCAGCGCGCCCTTCTCGTAGAACAGCTCGTGGCGCTCGGCGTCGACCTGGCGGTTCCAGCCGCGGGCGAGCGCGAAGTGGCGGCTGAGGCCGGAGGACTCCCAGTGGGAGCGCAGCGGGACGACCTCGATGCGCGCGTCGTCCGCGCCGACGGCGCCCAGCTCGGCGACGAGGCCGCGGGCGTGGTCGGCGGCGGTGGCCGCGGGCTCGGTGTGGATGAGGTCGTCGACGGGCTTCACGACCTGCCAGGACGCCGTCACGATGAACGCCAGCGACAGCACGGCGATGCGCGCCCGCCCGTGGGCGCGCGCGACCGCCGACAGCAGGAACATGCCGCCGAACAGCAGCGAGAGGCGCTCGACGTTGCTGCCGATGGGGGAGGGGATCAGCCAGGTCAGCAGGATCCCGGCCAGGTAGACGGCGGCGCCGGTCCGCACGAACCTCCAGCTCTTCGGCGCGCAGAACAGGATCGCGGCGACGCTGGTGACGGCGGGCAGCACGATCGCGTCCAGGGAGATCGGCTGGACGCCGCTGAACGGGAAGAGCAGGCTGGTGGTGCCGACCACGACGGGCAGGCCCACGGCGACGCAGACGCCGGCGCGGCGGCGTCCGGTCAGGAAGAGCGCGGCGGCCAGCACCAGCAGGAACAGGCCGGCCACGGGGCTCGCGAGCGAGGCCAGCAGGCTCAGCACGACCATCGCCGCGGCGCGCAGGGCGGGCGTGCCGCGCGGGGTGAACGCCACGATGGTCGCCATGAGCGCGAACATCAGCCCGAGGCCGAACGTGACGCGGCCGGAGGCGGCGTTGCAGGTGAGCGCGAAGGCGGCCCAGAGGGAGGCGGGCAGCGCGACCGGGGCCCGGAACTGCTTGAGCAGGTACGCGGTGAGCGTGGCGCAGATCGTGCCCGTGATCACCGCGACCGTGCGGATGCCGAACAGCGCCATCAGGTACGGCGACACGAGGCTGTAGGAGGCGGGGTGCATCCCGCCGTACCAGGCGAAGCTGTAGGCCGCGCCGGGGTGCTTCCAGGCGAAGTCCGTCCACGCGGCCTGCGCGGCGAGGTCGCCGCCCTCGGTGGCGAGGAACAGCCCCCACACCAGGTGCAGGACGGCGGCGGCCAGCGTGGCGGCGACCACGGGGTGGCGTGCCCGCTTCTTCCACCGGGAGGCGGCCGCGGGGCTTGGAGAACGGCGTGACACCCCGTTGCTGACTGGGGCGTCCGTCCGCTCATGGGCATGAGCTGTGGTCACATCGCCTGCAAGGCTCGTCGGACGGCGAGGGTGCGGACGGCGTCGGGCAATGGGCCGGAGGACGCGCACCCGTTCAAACGGACCAACCCTAGCGTGCGACTCCGGGTGTCGGATCGATCTGGTAGGACGGGGGGCGTGACGAAGGACGGCGGGGGAACGGACCTGATCCCGGGGCTGGACGCCCTTCCGGGCGCGGCCGCCCCCAAGGCGGGCCGGTCCGGGAAACCCGCCGCGCCGGGGAAGAAGGCGGCGGGGAAGAAGGGGGCGCGCCGTCCGGCCGCGGAGCTGCCCGTCGCGCGGATCGCGGTCGACATGTCGCTCCCGCACCTCGACCGCCCCTTCGACTACCTGGTCCCCGCCGAGCTTGACGCCAAGGCGGTCCCCGGCTGCCGCGTGCGGGTGCGCTTCGCGGGCCAGCTCGTCGACGGCTTCCTCCTGGAGCGGGTCGCCGAGAGCGGCCACGGCGGCAAGCTGCTGTTCCTGGAGAGGGTGACCTCGCCCGAGCCCGTCCTGACCCCGGAGATCGTCACGCTGGTGCGGGAGGTGGCCGACCGCTACGCGGGCACGTTCGCGGACGTCCTGCGGCTCGCCGTCCCTCCCCGGCACGCCCGCGTCGAAGCCGAGCCCGTGGAGGAGGGCGTCCCCGCACTGCCCGGGGCGCCCGACGCCGGCGTGTGGCGGGAGTACCCGGCGGGGGAGTCCTTCGTGAACGCGCTGGCCGGCGGGAGGGCGCCGCGGGCCGTGTGGAGCGCGCTGCCCGGCCCCGACTGGACGGCGGCCATCGCTCGCGCGGTCGCCGCCACGTTGAGCGGCGGGCGCGGCGCGCTCGTCGTCGCCGCCGACGGGCGCGACGTGGCGCGCATCGACGCGGCGCTGGAGGCGGAGCTGGGGGAGGGGCTGCACGTCGCCCTGACGGCGGAGCTGGGCCCTGCGGAGCGCTACCGGAGGTGGCTCGCCGTCCTGCGCGGCAAGGCGCGGGCGGTCGTCGGCACGCGCGCCGCCATGTTCGCGCCCGTCGCCGACCTGGGGCTGGTCGTGCTGTGGGACGACGGCGACGACGTCCACGCCGAGCCGCACGCGCCGTATCCGCATCCCCGCGACGTGCTCGCCCTGCGCGCGCACCGGTCCGGGGCCGGCGCCCTGATCGGCGGGTTCACCCGGACGACCGACGCGACGCAGCTCGTGGAGACCGGCTGGGCCCACGCGCTCGCCGCCGACCGGAACCGCGTCCGGGCGAGGATGCCGCGCGTCCGCTACGTGGGGGAGGACGCGCAACTCGCCCGGGACGCCGCCGCCCGCACCGCGCGCCTGCCGAACATCGCCTTCGAGGCGGCCCGGCAGGCGCTGGAGAGCGGGCCCGTGCTCGTCCAGGTGCCGAGGCGCGGATACGTTCCGGGCATCGCCTGCGGGAGGTGCCGCACCCCGGCGCGTTGCCAGACCTGCCAGGGGCCGCTGGCGCTCGCCTCGTCGCACGCGGCCCCCTACTGCGGCTGGTGCGGCCATATCGCGGGCGACTGGCACTGCCCCGAATGCGGCTTCTTCCAGGTGCGCGCCGTGGTGGTGGGCGCCAAACGCACGGCGGAGGAGCTCGGCCGGGCGTTCCCCGGCGTGCCCGTGCGCACCTCGGGGCGGGAGGCCGTCCTCGACCGGGTCGGTCCGGAACGGGCTCTCGTGGTGGCGACGCCCGGGGCCGAGCCTCCGGCGGAGAGCGGATACCCGGCCGCGCTGCTGCTGGACGGCTGGGTCCTCCTCGGCCGGCCTGACCTGCGCGCCGGCGAGGAGACGCTGAGGCGCTGGATGAACGCGGCGTCGCTCGTCCGCCCGCAGGGCCCGGTGATCGTGGCGGCGGAGGGGGCGCTGCCCGCGGTCCAGGCCCTCGTGCGCTGGGATCCGGTCACGTACGCGGAGCGGGAACTCGCCGAGCGCAGGGAAGTGGGGTTCCCGCCCGCCGCGCGCATGGCGTCGCTCACCGCATCCCCGGCCGCCATACGGGAGCTTCTGGCCGACACCCGGTTGCCCGACGGCGCGGAGGTCCTCGGTCCCGTTCCCGTCCCGCAGGCGGGCACGGAGGCCCAAGACAAGGAACGCGCGCTGATACGAGTACCCCGCGCCGGGGGAAACGCCCTGGCGCGCGCGCTGAAGGAAGCCCAGGGCGTGCGCAGCGCACGCAAGGCCACGGAGACCGTCCGCGTCCAGATCGATCCCCTCGAACTGATCTGACGCTGCAACTCAAGCCGGCGCCGCGGAGCTCGACCAGTGCCGCGGAACTCGATCACGCTGTAACTCGACCGACCCCATGGGACACGAGTGATCCCGTGGGCTCGACCGAGGAGACTCGGCCGACTCGGGGGCTCAACCGACCCCGGGGAACGCGGCTGACCAATAGGGTTCTGGCGTGGCCGACAACTGGGTGGAGACCACCGCGGGCGACCTGCGGCGGTGGTCGGACGAACGCGGCGAGGCGCTTGACGAGCAGGGTGTCCGCATCCTGCTCGACCTGGCGCGGGAGGAGATGGGCCTCGCGGGCCCGGAGGCGCTGGAGCCGCGGCACGTCCGCGAACTGCTCCTGGAGGTCTTCCCCGAGTCCGTGGTCGCCGGGCGCGACGACGTCCCCACCATCCTGGACGCGCTCCGCCGGGTCGTCGCCTACCTGCGCGACACCGGCGCCGTCCCGGCCCCGGCCGCCGACGCGCTGGCGGCGGAGATCGACCGGACCGGCCCCGAGTTCGCCGAGGTCGTCGCCGCCGTCGACAGCGAGGAGCGGCAGGCGGCGGCCGAGGTCGTCGCCGGGCTGATGCAGGCCGACGGGATCGACCTGGACGACGGCGACGCCGTCGACGCGTGGATGCGCGACTTCGAGGCGCTCCCGGAGGAGGAGCGCTTCGCCCGCACCGAGGAGTACCTGCGGCAGGCGGGGGACCTTGTGGTCCCGCCCGTCCGGCTGGCGCCGCAGGCCGAGGTCGCGGACGCGGCGCGGCGGTCGGGCCTCGCCGAGGCGGTCCTGGCCCTGGCCCGCTGGACGGGCGAGCGCCCGCTGACCGAGCACGGCATGCTCACCGAGCCCGACGCCGAGGCCGCGCGCCGCGCCCTCGGCCTCGACGCGCCGCGGCGCCACGGGCGGCTGGAGGACGACGGCGCGCTGGAGCGGCTGTGGTGGGCCGCCGTCGAGGCGAAGGTCATCGACGCCGGGGACGGCCGCGCCTCCCCGGGTCCCGCGCTGCCGGGCCTCGAATCGGGCGACGACGCGGCCCTGCTCACCGCCTGGTTGCCGCTGTTCGACGCCGCCGTCGTGCCCGGCCACGACTACGCCGACGGCCTGGACGCGGTCGAACTCGTCCAGAACGAGCTGACCGGCGTCCTCATCCACCTGTACGAGCAGGAGGAGCCGTCCGGGCCGGACGCCCTCGCCGAGGCGCTGCTGGGCCACATCGAGGAGGCCTACGACCTCAGCGACGCCGACACCATGCACGCGCTCGTGGCGGACGCCCTCGCCCTGGAGCTGGCGGCCCTGGAGGACTGGGGCGTCATCGAGGCGTCCGGCGCGGGCAAGGCGCTGACTCCGCTCGGGGTGTGGGCGGTGCGGGAGCTGCTCCTCGCGGACGGGTTCACCGCCCCGGTCATCGGCGAGCTGGCCGGCGCCCGCGCGTCCGAGCTCGTCGCGGGGCTCACCTGGTACCGGCCTGACGCCGCCGACGAGGAGATCGACGGCTGGCTGGCGTCCCACGACTCCAAGGACGCCGCCGCCGACCTGCTGGACGTCATGCGGACCGGCGGCCCCGGCGCCCGCAACCTCGCCGCCGCCGTCCTGCACCGCGTCGGCCCCGAGGCCGCCGGGGTGGTCCGCGCCGCGCAGGAGCACCCGCTCGTGGCGCCCTACGCCGCGATGTGGCTGAACGCGGCGGGCGACCCGGCGGGGCGCGAGCTGGCCCGCGAGGAGTACCTCTGGGTGTTCGTCGACACGGTGGCCGGGATGATGGAGACCGCCGAGCCGGAGGAGGCGGTCGCGGCGGCGCTGGTCGACGCGCCGCCCGGGGCCGAGATGAAGACCATGGTGGACGAGCTCTGGCGCACCCACCATCCCGGTGTGGCCGACGTCCTGGAGGCCCTGGGCGCCCACCACCCCGACAAGGCGACGGCCAAGGCCGCCCGCACCGCCGCCTACAAGGCGCGGTCGGCGCGCCAGAGCGCGCACCGCGGTGTGTGAACGCGGGGTGTGAACATGGCGTGAATGTTCCGGGCCCGCGCCTCCGTAGACTTGGGGGCGCGTCCCAGTGGACCGGTGGCACCCGCAGCGGTCGGGTGGCACTCGCAGTGATCAGCGACATTCGCAGGAAACGGAGTCCCCGTTGGCCGTCAAGCCCATCCGCCTCTTCGGCGACCCCGTGCTGCGCACGCCCGCGGAGCCGGTGAAGGACTTCGACAAGGAGCTGCGCCAGCTCGTCAAGGACCTCACCGACACGATGATCGACGCCCCTGGAGCGGGCCTGGCGGCCCCCCAGCTCGGCGTCGGGCTGCGCGTCTTCACCTACTACGTCGACGACCGCCTCGGGCACGTCGTCAACCCGACGCTCGACCTGTCGGACGAGCAGGAGACCGACGACGAGGGCTGCCTCTCCCTGCCCGGCCTCGCGTTCCCCACGCCCCGCTCCGTCGGGGTGGTGGCGAAGGGCTTCAACATGCACGGGGAGCCCATCACGCTGGAGGGCACCGACCTGCTGGCCCGCTGCGTCCAGCACGAGACCGACCACCTCGACGGGATCATCTTCATCGACCGGATGGACCCCGAGCAGCGCAAGGCCGCGATGAAGGCGATCCGGGAGGCCGAGTGGTTCGGCGAGCCGGCCCCCGTCGTGAAGGAGTCGCCGCACCGCACCCTCGGGAAGGCGATCTAGATGCGGCTGGTCTTCGCCGGGACGCCCGAGACGGCGCTTCCGGCCCTGACGGCCCTTCTGGGGTCGTCGCACGAGGTCGCCGCGGTCGTGACCCGGCCCGACGGGCGTTCGGGGCGGGGGAGGCGCCTGAGCGCCAGCCCGGTCGCCTCGCTCGCCGCCGAGGCCGGCGTCGAGGTGCTCAAGCCCGCGAAGGCCCGCGACCCCGAGTTCCTCGACCGGCTCCGGGAGATCGCGCCGGACTGCTGCCCGGTGGTCGCCTACGGCGCGCTGCTGCCCCCCGAGGCCCTGGACATCCCCCGGCACGGCTGGGTGAACCTGCACTTCTCGCTGCTGCCCGCGTGGCGCGGGGCCGCTCCCGTGCAGCGCGCGATCCTGCACGGCGACGACGTGACCGGCGCGGCCACGTTCCAGATCGAGGAGGGCCTGGACACCGGCCCGGTCTACGGCGTGCTCACCGAGCCGATCCGGCCGGACGACACCGCCGGCGCCCTGCTGGGACGGCTGGCCGTCGCCGGTGCCGACCTGCTGCTGGACACCATGAACGGCATCGAGGCGGGCGTCCTGGAGCCCCGGCCCCAGCCGACCGAGGGGGTGTCCCACGCGGCGAAGCTCACGCCCGAGGACGGCCGCGTCGACTGGAAGAGCCCGGCCCTGCACATCGACCGCCTCGTCCGCGCCTGCACCCCGGCGCCGGGCGCGTGGACGACCTTCCGCGACACCCGGGTCAAGCTCGGCCCCGTCCGCCCGGCGCCGGGCGCCGCCGAGCTGGAGCCCGGCGCGCTCAGCGCGGGCAAGAGCGAGGTGCTGGTCGGCACGGCAACCCATCCCGTCGCGCTCGGCGAGGTGCAGCCGCAGGGCAAGCGCCCCATGGCCGCCGCCGACTGGGCCCGCGGTCTCGACCTCACCGGCAAGGACGCGCTGCACTGATGCCTCCCGCCCGCAACCGCCGACGCGCCCCGAACACCCGCCCGGGCGGCCCCCGCAAGACGGGCCGCCCCCAGGACCTCGTCCGCCGCACCGCGTTCGACGTGATCCGGGCGGTGGAGACCCGCGACGCCTACGCGAACCTCCTGCTTCCCGCGCGCCTGCGCGACCGCGGCCTCACCGGACGCGACGCCGCCCTCGCCACCGAGCTGACGTACGGGACCCTGCGCGGCAGGGGAACCTACGACGCGGTGCTCGCGCTGTGCAGCGACCGCGAACTGCGCCGCGTCGACGCGCCCCTCCTGGACGTCCTGCGCCTGGGCACCCACCAGGTCCTCGGCACCCGCATCCCGCCGCACGCCGCCGTGGCGACGACCGTGGAGCTGGCCCGCTCCGTCTCCGGCCCGGGCCAGGCCAAGTTCGCCAACGCCGTGCTCCGCAAGGTCGCCATGCGCGACATGGACGCCTGGCTGCGGATCGTGGCGCCCGCCGACGCCGACGCCACGACGCGCCTGTCGATCGCCCACAGCCACCCGAAATGGATCGTGTCCGCCATGCGGGACGCGGTCGGGGCGGCCGAGATCGACGAGCTCCTCGCGGCCGACAACGCCCGACCCCGCGTGACGCTGGTCGCGCGCCCCGGCAGGGCGACCCTCGAAGAGCTGTACGACGCGGGCGCCGAACCCGCCCCCTACTCGCCCTATGGCGCGGTCCTGGCGGAGGGCGACCCGGCGG
This sequence comes from Actinomadura sp. NPDC048021, assembly GCF_040653135.1. Classification (NCBI taxonomy): domain Bacteria; kingdom Bacillati; phylum Actinomycetota; class Actinomycetes; order Streptosporangiales; family Thermomonosporaceae; genus Actinomadura; species Actinomadura sp. NPDC048021. Next base: position 117,670 of record NZ_JBEZJQ010000026.1, on the reverse strand, counting down.
GCATCGACGCCGTCCGCGATGGGCGCGCGGCCGTCCAGGACGAGGCCAGCCAGATGGTCGCCCTGGCGCTGGCCGATGCTCCCCTGGACGGTCGTGACGCGCGCTGGGCCGACCTCTGCGCCGGCCCCGGGGGCAAGGCCGGGCTCCTGTCGGCTCTCGCCTCCCAGCGCGACGCCCGGCTCCTCGCCGCGGACGTCCAGCCGCACCGCGCCGGGCTCGTCCGGCGCGCGGTCGACGACCGCGCGGGCGTGGTCGCCGCCGACGGCACCGCCCCCGCGTGGCGCCCGGCCTCGTTCGACCGCGTCATGGTGGACGCCCCGTGCACCGGCCTGGGCGCGCTCCGGCGCCGCCCCGAGGCGCGCTGGCGCCGGGGCCCCGAGTCGGTCGCCGAACTCGGGCCGCTCCAGCGGAAGCTGCTCGCCGCGGCGCTGGAGTCCGTCCGGCCCGGCGGAGTGGTCGCCTACGTCACCTGCTCGCCGCACCTGGCGGAGACCCGCGTGGTGGTGGACGACGTCCTGCGCAAGCGGGACGACGTCGAACGGCTCGACGCGCCCGGCGTCCTGGCGGCGATCGCCCCCGGCCTCACCGGGCTCGGGGACGGCCCGTACGCCCAGTTCTGGCCGCACCGCCACGGCACGGACGCGATGTTCCTGGCGCTGCTCCGCCGCACCTGACCGCCGCACCCGGCCTCGGGGGAGGCACCGCGCTGATGGGAGGCTCCGTGCTGACCGGCTTCATGATCTTCATGTCGTATCTGGGCAGCGCGGCCTTCTACGTCCCGCTGCTCCTGGCGCTGTTCTGGTGCGTGGCGCCGCGCCTGGCCGCGCGGGCCGCCGTGGTGCTGCTGTTCGGCGCGGCCGTCAACGCGCTCCTCAAGCTGGTCTTCCACGCGCCCCGCCCCTACTGGACGGACCCGAACATCCAGGGCAGGCAGTCGCTGTCGTCGTTCGGGATGCCGTCCGGCCACGCCCAGAACAGCGTCGCCGGGTGGGGCTTCTTCGCGGCCCAGACCCGGCGCTGGTACCTGTGGGCGGGCGCCGCCATCGTGATCTTCCTGATCGGAGTGTCGCGCGTCTATCTGGGCGTCCACTCGCCAGGGCAGGTGCTGGCGGGCTGGGGCGTCGGCCTGGCCGTCCTGGTCGCCGCCCTCGGGCTGGAGCCAGTCGCCGTCCCGTGGTGGCGGCGGCAGCATCTGGCAGTGCAGCTGGCGCTCTCCCTCGCGGTCTCCCTGCTGATGCTCGCGGCGGCCTGGGGTGCGGCGCGCCCGCTGCGGGACTGGCAGTGGCCCCATGCGTGGGCGGAGGCCGTCAAGGCGGCCGGAGGCGTCGCCGAGCCCGTCACGCTGACCGATTCGGCCCAGGCGTCCGGCGCTCTCTGCGGCCTCCTGATGGGCCTGTCCCTGGTCGCCTGGCGTGGCTGGTTCGATCCGGGCGGCAGGGCCTGGCAGCGCCTGGCGCGGCTCCCGCTGGGCCTCGCGGGGGCGGCGGTCATCGCCTTCTTCGAGGGGGCGAACCTGGTCCAGGCGTTCGTCGTCCAGGCGCTGCTCGTGCTGTGGGTGACGGCGGGCGCGCCGGAGGCCTTCGTCCGCCTGCGGCTGGCGGCCCGCCCCACCCCGGGCCTCACCCGGGCGGGTGACGATCGGGCGGGGCTGCGCCAATAGACTCGGGGCATCATGGCTCCTCAGATCGCACCCAGCATCCTGTCCGCCGACTTCGCCCGCCTGGCCGAGGACGTCGCGCGCATCGCCGACTCCGCCGACTGGGTCCACGTCGACGTGATGGACAACCACTTCGTCCCGAACCTCACCCTGGGACTGCCCATCGTGCAGGCGCTGCTCAGGAACAGCGCCCTCCCCCTCGACTGCCACCTGATGATCGAGGACCCCGACCGCTGGGCGCCGCAGTACGCCGAGGCCGGAGCCGGGAGCGTCACCATCCACGCCGAGGCGGCGAAGGCGCCCATCCGCACCCTGAGGGCCATCCGCGCCGCGGGCGCCCGCGCGGGGCTGGGCGTCAACCCGGCCACCCCGGTGGACGGCTTCGAAGACCTCCTCGGCGAGATCGACATGCTCCTGCTGATGACCGTGGAGCCCGGCTTCGGCGGCCAGAAGTTCCTGGACGTCGTCCTGCCGAAGGTCCGCCGCGCCCGGGAGCTCATCAAGGGCCGCGACCTCCCGGTCTGGCTCCAGGTCGACGGCGGCGTCAGCGCCGAGACGATCGAGCGCTGCGCGGAGGCGGGCGCCGACGTGTTCGTCGCCGGCAGCGCCGTCTACGGGGCCGACGACCCGGCCGAGGCCGTCCGCAGGCTCCGCGCCCAGGCCGAAGAGGCGACGGCCAAGGCGGATTGGTGAAAGGTCCCGCGGAGCGGGCGGGGGGTGTGGGGGGTCGTCCCCCCACCATGACTCTGCCCTGCGCCGCCGTCCTGTTCGACGTCGACGGCACCCTCGTCGACTCGACGCCCCTGGTCGAACGCGCGGGCCGCGAATGGGCCGCCGAGTACGGCATCGACCCTGACGTGTTCATGTCGGGCGCCCACGGCCGCCGCACGAGCGACCGTGTGGCCGAGTTCCTGCCGGCCGGCCAGGTCCGCGAGGCCACCGCGCGCCTGGACGCCCTTGAGGCGGTCAGCACCGACGGCATCGTCGCCCTGCCGGGCGCCGTGGAACTGCTGGCGGACATGGGCGGCCTGCCCCACGCCTTCGTGACGTCCATGGACCGGTCGCAGCTCAAGGTGCGCACCGGAGTGGCCGGCATCCCCTCCCCGCCCGTCGTGGTGACCGCCGAGGACGTTTCCGACGGCAAGCCCGACCCGTCCGGCTACCTCCGGGCGGCCCGCCTCCTGGGCGTGGACCCGTCCGCCTGCGTGGTCGTGGAGGACGCCCCCGCCGGGATCGCCGCGGGCCGCGCGGCGGGGGCCACGGTCGTCGCGCTGGTCACCAGCCACCCGGAGGAGTCCCTGGCCGAGGCCCACCACGTCGTCCGGGACCTGAGCCGCGTGCGGGCCACCCCCACCGGCCTGCGCCTCGCCCTCGGCTGAGCGCCCGGGTCTCAGCCGCCGGCGCTCCCGGCCACCGCGGCGTCGATTCCGAGCGAGGCGTGGAACATGGCGTGCACGCGGAACCGCCGCACGGCCGCGAGGTTGAGGTGCTGCACCTGGTGGCTGCCGAGGAACCGCCCCTCCGCGGACGCCCGCGCGGTCAGCAGGCCCGCGCGCCACAGGATCTCGATCAGGTCGTTCGGGTCGCACGAGGGCAGCCATGACGCGGTGCCGTGGGTGGGGACGTCGCCGCAGGCCAGCTCCAGGCAGAGCAGTTCGAGCTCGTCGCGGCGGAACAGGGGCGGACGGCTGCGGAACGCCTCGAACACGCTCAGCAGCCCGGGGTACTGGGAGCGGTACTCGGCCGCGATGTCCTTCGTCCGCTCGGCGGAGTAGCCGTACTCCGACCGCTCGATCGCGGAGTACGGCACGGGCAGCTTGGAGCGCCGGGCCCTGGCCTGCTCCAGCGCCTCCGAGCAGAACTGGATGAGCTCCCGCGGCCGGTACAGCGTCCGGTCGACCATGTAGCCGAACGACTCGTCCCGCCCTCTGCCGGGCGGCGGCGCGAAGACCGCCGACCAGCAGGCCCGGTCCCCGGCGCGTTCGAGGGCGTCCACCGCGAAGCCGTTCTCGTGGGCCGAGTGCCGGATCCGCCTGGCGATCAGTTCGAGCAGCGAGTCCTCCGACCAGTAGATCTTCTCCAGCAGGTCCCGGTGCTTCTGCGCGTCGTCGTACAGGGCGGGGATGTCGTCGTAGAGCTCCTGCCGCAGCGAGATGTAGACGCGCAGGTTCGGGTGCAGCGCGTTGATGGACACGCACGCCTGGAACAGCCCGGACACGAACGCCTTGGCGTCCTCGGAGGAGTCCCAGCCGCGGTCCAGCTCGTCCACGAGCACCACCACCCGCTGGCTGTCCAGCACCTTGCGCAGCGCCGGCAGCAGGTTCTGGATCTCCTCCAGCTGGTAGAGGCGGTCCAGCTCGCGGGTCCGCACGCCGGCCTCGATCGGCCCGATCTTCACGGCCTCCAGCCGCTTGAGGTAGGACACCAGCAGCGACAGGGGGCCGAGCTGCTGGGCGCCGTGCATGTCCCGGATGTAGTTGTGGATCTGCCGGCCGCCGTTCTTGGTGAGCCGCATCCCCTTGCGGGCGAGCGCCTTCATCACCAGCACGTAGATCAGGTACTTCCACGCGGCGGCGTAGGCGCCCTGCTTGGCCCACGAGCCCGTGTTCTCGGCGGCCATGGTGGAGCTGAGCAGCTCGTAGGAGTAGTCCTCGGGCGACAGTTCGATGACGTGGCCGCCGGCGGCGCGCTCCCGCCGGGCCAGCACCTGGAAGATCGCGCTCTTGCCGGCTCCGCGGTTGCCCATCAGGATCGTCTTCGCGCCGGACCGGACGCGGTGGTAGGCGGGGGACTCCACGAAGTACTTCTCCAGGCCCCGTGAGATGTCGCGCTCCGCGGACGGAGTGCCGAAGTCGAGAACGTCAAGGATCTTGGGCGAGAGGGACAACTTCGCCATGGGCCTTCCCGGAAATGGAGGCAGGGGGTTCGTTAACAACTTGCATCGCGTTACCGTCTCCCGGCAAGACCCGCCGCCGATGCCCGTGGAGTGGGCGAACCGGCCGGGCCCGCGCGAAGGAGTTGTGGCGATGGCCACAGGGGCGGGAATGGGAATGCGTGGCACACTGGTTGGCAAAGCATGAACGCGTGCTCCGGGGTCGGTGAAATTCCGAACCGGCGGTGACAGTCCGCGACCCGGCCGAAGCCATCGGCCGGTTGACCCGGTGGAACTCCGGGACCGACGGTGAAAGTCCGGATGGGAGGCAGCGCGCGGTACGCCCCTGGCCAGGGGGTGTATTCGGACGCACGTACGTCCCCCGGAGCCACTGATCTAGGAGGCCCGGGAGATGTTCACCGGCATCGTCGAGGAGCTCGGCGAGATCGTGGCGATCGACCCCCAGGGGGACTCGGTCGCGCTCGCGGTCCGCGGGCCGCTGGTCGTCCAGGACGCCGTGCACGGCGCGTCGATCGCCGTCAACGGCGTCTGTCTCACCGTGGTCGACGTCAAAGGCGAGGTCTTCACCGCCGACGTCATCAAGGAGACGCTCGACAAGTCCAGCCTGGGCGCGCTGGAACCGGGCTCCAAGGTCAACCTGGAACGCCCCGTGCGGCTGTCGGACCGGCTCGGCGGCCACCTCGTCCAGGGCCACGTCGACGGCGTCGGCGCGATCGTCTCCCGCGAGCCGGGGGAGCGGTGGGACGTGGTGGCGGTGTCCCTGCCCGCCGAGCTGAGCCGCTACCTGGTCGACAAGGGCTCGATCACCGTCGACGGGATCAGCCTCACGGTCGTCGAGGCGGGCGCCGACCGGTTCAGCGTGGCGCTCATCCCGACGACGCTCGCGCTGACCACCCTCGGCCACAAGGGGCCCGGCGACCCGGTGAACCTCGAAGTGGACGTCGTCGCCAAGTACGTCGAGCGCATGCTGGGAGACCGGTCATGAGCTGGCTCGGCGCCGGTTTCGAGGTCTTCGGCGAGCACATCCTGTGGACCGACCTCGTCGGCAACGTCCTGTCGCTCGCCGTCGTCTGGCTCGCCATGCGCAAGACCCTCTGGACCTGGCCGGTGCAGATGGTCGGCGCCCTCCTGCTGCTCGCGGCCTCGCTGCACGCGCACGTCCCGGGCAACGCGCTCAAGCAGATCCTCTTCTGCGGGCTCGCCCTCTACGGGTGGCTCATGTGGACCCGCGGACGGCGCGAGGCCGACGGCCTGGTCGTCCGGCAGGCGACGCTCAGGGAGCGGGCCGTGCTGCTCGGCGCGCTCGTGGTCGGCACGGCCGTGGTCGCCCAGCTGTTCGTGCACCTCGACTGGCTGAAGGTCGCCTGGTCGCCGTGGGCGAACGCCTACATCTTCGTCGGCAGCGCGGTCGCGACGTTCGCGCAGAGCCGCGCGCTCGTCGACTTCTGGATCGTCTGGGTGCTGGTCGACCTGGTCGGGGTGCCGCTGGCGCTCAAGTCCGGGCTGTACGTCTCCGGCGCGGTCTACGGGATCTTCTTCGTGATGGTGATGGTCGGGTTCAGGAACTGGCTCCGGGAGTCCCGGGGCGAGCGCAATTCCACGCGGAAGGCGGTGACCGCATGAGCGGCAACGACACGGCGCTGAACGGCACGGGAACCGGGGGCACGGGGATCTTCGACTCCGTCGAGTCGGCGATCGCCGACATCGCGGCGGGCCTGCCCGTCGTGGTCGTCGACGACGAGGACCGCGAGAACGAGGGCGACATCATCTTCGCGGCGTCGAAGGCGACGGCCGAGCTGCTGACGTTCACGATCCGCTACACCAGCGGCGTCATCTGCGTCCCGATGGAGGGCGCCGACCTCGACCGGCTGCAGATCCCGCTGATGACCGCGCAGAACACCGAGCGCATGCGCACCGCGTACACCGTCAGCGTGGACGCCCGGCTCGGCATCTCCACCGGCATCTCCGCCGCCGACCGGGCGCGGACGATCCGCACGCTGTGCGACTCGGCGTCCGAGCCCGGCGACTTCGTCCGCCCCGGCCACATCTTCCCGCTGCGCTACCGCGAGGGCGGCGTCCTGCGCCGGCGCGGCCACACCGAGGCCGCCGTCGACCTCGCCCGGCTCGCCGGGCTCCCCCCGGCCGGCGTCCTCGCCGAGGTGGTCAACGAGGACGGCACCATGGCGCGCCTGCCCGAGCTCCAGGTCTTCGCGAAGGAGCACGGCCTCAGGCTCGTCTCCATCGAGCAGCTCGCCGAGTACCGCAGGCGCACCGAGGCGATGGTGACCCGCGTCGTCGAGACCCGGCTGCCGAACAGGTACGGGATGTGGCGCGCGGTCGGGTTCTCCAGCGCCATCGACGGCGGGGAGCACATCGCGCTCGTGCTGGGCGACCTCGGCGAGGGAGAGGACGTCCTGGTCAGGGTCCACTCCGAGTGCCTCACCGGCGACGTCCTGCACTCCGAGCGCTGCGACTGCGGGACCCAGCTCGACGCCGCCATGGAGCGGATCGCCGGCGAGGGCCGCGGCATCGTGCTCTACCTGCGCGGTCACGAGGGGCGCGGGATCGGCCTGCTCGCCAAGCTCCAGGCGTACGCCCTCCAGGACAACGGCTCCGACACCGTCGACGCCAACCTGGAACTGGGGCTGCCGGCCGACGCGCGCGAGTACTCCAACGCCGGCCACATGCTGCGCGAGCTGGGCGTACGCTCGGTACGGGTGCTCACGAACAACCCGGACAAGCTCAGGGGACTGGGCGGCTTCGGGGTGGACGTGCGGGGGCGGGAGGCCATGCCCGTCATCGTCACCGAGCACAACCGGCGCTACCTGACGGTCAAGCGCGACCGCCTCGGCCACGAGCTTGAGCTCGGGCCCCAGATCGAACCCGGACACCGGAGCGAGGGACTTTCATGAGCGGCGCGGGACGCCCCGAGGACATCACGGTCGACGCGGCCGGGCTCACGCTCGGCATCGTGTGCACCCGCTGGCACGAGCCGGTCACCGACCGGCTGCTGGAGCGGGCGCTCGCCGCGGCGAAGGCGTGCGGCGTGGACGAGCCGGTCGTGGCCCGCGTCGCCGGCGCGCTCGAACTGCCGGTGATCGCCCAGCAGATGGCCCGCGACCTCGACGCCGTCGTCTGCCTCGGCGCGGTCGTCCGGGGCGCCACCGCCCACTTCGACTACGTGTGCGACTCGGTGACCGCCGGTGTGACCCGCGTCGCGCTGGACGAGTCGACTCCGGTGGGCAACGGGGTGCTCACCTGTGACACCATTGAGCAGGCACTGGAACGCAGCGGGCTGCCGGGCAGCTCCGAGGACAAGGGATGGGAGGCGACTGTGGCCGCACTCGACACGGCACTGACCCTGCGAGGTCTGCGGCATCACGGTCACGCCGGGCACGGCCTGGAGCATCTGGGCTCCTAGGCAGGGGGCGGATCCGGCCACAGGGCCGTCCGCGCTCCCGAAACCCGGTGTCCCGTACCCATCCTCATCGAAAGGCTCATCCGTGCTGTCACTCGTTCTGCCCAAGGGGTCGCTGGAGAAGGCGACCATGCAGCTGTTCGACGCCGCCGACCTCACCGTCCAGCGCGCCTCGGACCGCGACTACCGCGCCTCCATCGACGACCCGCGCATCGACCGCGTCCGGGTCCTGCGCCCGCAGGAGATCCCGACCTACCTCGAACAGGGCCTGTTCGACCTCGGCATCACCGGCCGCGACTGGATCACCGAGACCGACGCCGACGTCGTCAGCCTCGGCGAGCTGAAGTACTCCAAGGCGACCTCCAACCCGGTCCGCGTGATCATGGCGGTGCCGGACGGCGCGCCCTGGCAGTCCGTGGCGGACCTGCCGGAGGGCGTGCGGATCTCCACCGAGTTCCCGGCGATGACCAAGCGGTACCTCGACCGGCACGGCGTCAAGGCCACGGTCGTCCCGTCCTACGGCGCGACCGAGGCGAAGGTGCCCGACATCGTCGACGCGATCGTCGACCTCACCGAGACCGGCTCGTCGCTGCGCAAGAACGGCCTGCGCATCCTCGACACGCTCCTGACCAGCTACACCGAGCTGGTCGCGAACCGCGAGGCCTACGAGGACGCCGAGAAGCGCGCCGCGATGGAGGACATCTCCCTGCTGCTGCAGGGCGTGATCCGCGCCCGCGGCAAGGTGCTGCTGAAGCTGAACGTCGCGCACGGCGACCTGCAGAAGGTCCTGGACATCATGCCCGCGATGGCCTCGCCCACGGTCACCTCGCTGGCCGGCGGCGAGTCCAACGCGGTGGAGTCGGTGGTGGCCAAGCGCGGCGTCAACACGCTGATCCCGGCGCTGAAGGCGGCGGGCGCCCACGACATCCTCGAGATCCCCATCGCGAAGATCGTTGACTGACGTCCCGGCCCTGCCGACGGTGTGGCGCCCCCGCACCACCCGGCTCGTCGCCTACACCACGGCGGGCGTGATCGTGCTCGGCATGATCGTGCTCGCCGTGGTGGTGGCGCCGCAGTTCAAGCTGTTCGACCGGATCCTGATGGTCGCCTTCGCCGCGGTGGTCGCCTGGGTGCTGCACATGCTGGCGCGCTGCCGCGTCGGCGCCGACGAGTCCGGCCTGACGGTCGTCAACGCCTTCCGCACCCGCCGCCTCGAATGGCCCGAGGTCGTCGGCGTCTCCATGACCACCGGCGACCCCTGGCCCACGCTCGACCTCGCCGACGGCACCTCCCTGCCCGCCATGGGCATCAACGGGGCCGAGAAGGCCCGCGCCGCCCACCAGCTCACCGAACTCCGAGCCCTCCTCCACACGCGCGGCGAAGCCCCCGACCCCACCTGACGCCCTGGACCGGCCGGGTCACCAGGCGGTGATGGCGGTGATGGTGCCGGCGCCTATGAGGGCCACGGCCCAGAGGCGGTCGAGGTTGAACCAGGCGCGGCGCAGGACGGCCAGGCCGACGATCTCGTAGACGAGGACGGCGATCACGCCGGCGACGGTGAACATCGACAGGGTGTGCACGGCGGTGACGAAGATCCCGGTCGACAGGGCGCTGCCGGAGGACGACGCCAGTCCGTGGTCGTGGCCCGCCGGGGCCGTCCCGGACGAGGTGAGCACGGGCAGCAGCATCAGGCCCGCGCCGTGCACCGACGACATCAGGAACGACCAGCCGGCGAGCTGCCAGAGCGAGATCCGCATCCCGACCCAGCGGAAGTGCCGCCGCGACAGCAGGCGCCACAGGCCGAACCCGACGAGCACGGCCCCGCCGCCGATCGCGACCGCGCGGGTCGCGACGACGGAGCGGGTGAGGGCGACCAGGACGGCGACGGCGCCGACGGAGGCGGCGTGGCCCGCGGCGATGGCCGGGAGCGACTGCAGCACGAGGGACCGGCTGCGCTCCTGGAGTCCGCGGGCCACGGCGAACAGCCATCCCATGGCCGGGTTGAGGCCGTGGAACGCGCCGAGCGCGACGAGTGCGGCGAGCGACCCGTCGTTCACGGGTAGCAGTAGGAGTCCGAGGAGGCGTCGCCGCCCTGGAGACGCGTCTGGTGCGGGCGGCGGCCGCGGAAGTCGTCGCCGCTGGGGAAGAACCGCTCGTCGAACGAGAAGCCGTCCGGGGTGGAGTCGAGCTTGGCCATCCAGGCGCCGACGCCGTCGGGATAGAACTGGTCGTCCCACGAGCCGTACAGCGAGTTGGTGACGTAGACGCGCTTTCCGTCGCGGCTGACCTCCACCATCTGCGGCCCGCCCGCCAGGGGGCGACCGGGGTCGGCGGGATGGGGGGTCCGGCCGACGATGCCGCCGATGCGCACCGAGCCCGCCTCGACCGGGTGGAACGGGTCGCTGACGTCGTAGCGCTTCAGCTCGCCGGTGCCCCAGCAGGAGACGTACAGCCACTGGTCGTCCACCGACAGGTCGATGTCCGTCACGAGCGGGGGCACGGCCCCGAATGGCCGGATGACGGGCGGGAGGGCGTCCGGGTCGGCCGGCTCGGCCGGGATCGTGATCACCTTGGTCGCGGCCCACCGGTCGCCGTCGCGGTGCCAGACCCACACCGACGCCGACAGGTCCTCGACGCTGACGACCACCCCCGCGAACCCGTACAGCTTCGTCGGGTCGTGCGCGGGGCGCAGCTCCAGGACCATCTGGTGCTCGTCCCCGAGGTCGACCGTCTGGACGTGCTTGCGCTTGCGCAGGTCGAAGAAGTTCAGCGAGTGCCCGTACTTGCGGCCGAGCAGCAGTTCCCCGACGACACCGTCCTCGATCATGGACGGCGTGCCCCACTCGGACGCGACGAGGACGTCGTGCGCGATGTGCCACCAGGCGTCGTAGGCGAAGTGCTGCGGGCCCCGGTCGACCTCCCAGCGTCCGAGGACCTCGAACGAGGTGTGGTCGAGCAGCGCGATCCCACCGGGGCCGTCCTCCCCGTTCGCGCCGCCGAGGGCGGTCAGGTAGAGGCCCTCGGGCCCGCAGTGGACGGTGTGCGGGCGCGAGTACCCGGCGCGCTTGGCCAGCTCGTCCGGCTCCAGCGTCTTGACGATCTTCGGGGCGGTCGGGTCGTCCTTGGTGTCGATGACGTACACCCGCGACGACCGGAGCCCGGGGACGATCAGGTACCGCCGCTCGACGTGCGGGTGCGGGGAGCCGGGGCACAGGGCGCTGCTGCACGCGTTCCACCCGAAGTGGTGCAGCTCGTCGCCGAGATAGGGCAGCTCGGTCCACCCGACCACGGAGCCGTAGGAGGCGGAGCCGGGGTCCACGTCGAGCACCGCGATCGCGTCCGGCTTCTCCGCGGCCCGGTCGAACGCCGCGACGTAGGCGAGCTTCTCCGGCGGCGCCGAGGCGGCGTCGCGCGGCGAGGCGTAGAACGTCGGGTCTGGCTTCCACAGTGGCATGGGTGCCCTTTCAGGTGATGGTGACCGGGTGCCGTACGACGGCGCCGAAGAGATAGCCGAGCGTGTTGTAGGGGGCGGTCGCGGGCTGGGTGGTGCCGGTCTCGTCGGTCGCGCGCGCCAGGAGTTCGTGGCGGCCCGGCCGTTCGGGTCGCCACGGCAGCTCCCAGCGGACCCATCCGCGGGGACTCGGGTGGCGGTCCCGCAGTCGGGCGCGGCGCCACGTCCTGCCGCCGTCCACGCTGACCTCGACGTGCCGGATGCGGCCGCTGCCCGACCAGGACCGGCCGCGCAGGACGTGCGGGCGCGCCGGCAGGGACGCCTCCCAGGGCAGCTCGAACGCGGACTTGACGTTCATGCGGGTCAGGGGCGGCGATCCCTCCTCGGGGTAGCCGGGCCCGAAGAGCCGGTAGTAGCGGGTGTTCCACGGGGAGAACAGCGGCTCGTCGGCCACCTGGATGTCTCCCAGCCACTTGATGGAGGCGATGCCCGTCCACGAGGGCACGACCAGGCGCACCGGGTGGCCGTGGTCGGGCGGCAGGGGGGCGCCGTTCATCTCGTAGGCGAGGAGCGCGTCCTTCATGGCCTTCGCGATCGGCAGGGGGCGCCGCACGCGGCCGAGGTTCTCGCCCTTGTCCACGAACTCAGCGTCCAGCCCGCGCGGCATGATGTCCACGGCCTCAGGGGTGACACCTGCACGACGCAGGACGGTCGCCAGGCGGACGCCGCGCCAGCGGGCCACGCCGACGCCGCCCAGCCGCCACGGGGTCCCCGACACCTCCTGGCCCTGCTGGGAGGTGTAGAACGCGCGGGCGTTGCCGGTGCACTCGATGAACGCGGTGACCTCCTCGGCCGGGAGCCGGAGGAGGTCCTCGTAGGTGAACTCGACGGGGCGGTCCTCGGCGGGGGCGCCGCGCAGGCCGGTTCCCCAGAGCCTCAGCCGCCAGGTGCGCGCGTCGATGAGCGGTGTGGCGACATGGTTGCGGACGAAGAACCGGTCGGTGGGGGTGAGGTACCCCTGCCCGCGCATGGCCTCCCACCGCATCTCGGCGTTCGTGCCCTGCGGGACGAACAGCTCCGGGGGCAGCGGCTTCACGATTCCGGTCGCGGCGTCCGCGGGCCGCGGGCCGAGGGCCGCGGAGAGGCCGGCGGTCAGCCCGGCTCCCGCCGACAGCCGCAGGAGTCCCCTCCGGGAGGGGGATCGGACGCGCTCGTAGGTCGCCTCGTCGGTCAGGTCGTCCCCATGGGGCAGGTCATCGGGATCACCGCTTCGCATGGCTCCGATGCTGCTCAGCCCGCGTCCAAAAGTCAACTTTCCCTACTGCTTTGACAGGTTTTTATCGGAGGGGGAGGTTCCCATAGCGCGGCAAAGTAGGGCGGGCGGCCGAGCCGGATCCGTACGGAACCAGATGTGTGACTTGGGTCTCGGGCTGAGTAGCCTGTGATCCGTGGGGGAGGCGGCGCCGATGACCGTGGACCAGGTCGGATCGCCCGCGGAGCTCGCGGGCCTGCTCGACAGGAACGGCTACCTGTGCGACGAGGGGCTCGCCACGGCCTGCTTCCTCGCCCTGCGGATGGGACGGCCCCTGTTCCTGGAGGGGGAGGCCGGCGTCGGCAAGACCGAGCTGGCCAAGACGCTCGCGCGGGGCCTCGGCGCGCCGCTGATCCGGTTGCAGTGCTACGAGGGCCTCGACGCGTCGCAGGCGCTCTACGACTGGGACTTCCCCCGCCAGCTCCTGCACCTGCGCGCGGCGGAGGCCGCGGGCGTCAGCGACGTGTCGCGGCTGGAGGGCGAGCTCTACGACCGGCGGTTCCTGCTGGCGCGGCCGCTGCTCCAGGCGCTGGAGACGTCCCCCAGCGTGCTGCTCGTCGACGAGCTGGACCGCGCCGACGACGAGTTCGAGGCGTTCCTGCTCGAGGTCCTCAGCGACTTCACGATCACCGTCCCCGAGCTCGGCACGATCCGGGCCGAGCGGCCGCCGGTGGTCGTGGTGACGTCCAACCGCACCCGCGAGGTCCACGACGCGCTCAAGCGCCGCTGCCTGTACCACTGGCTGGAGCACCCCTCGTTCGACCGCGAGGTCGCGATCATCAGGCGGCGGCTGCCGGACGCGGCGGAGCGGCTCGCCGGGCAGGTGGCGCGGGCCGCGCAGCGGATGCGCGAGGCCGACCTGCTGAAGCCGCCGGGCGTCGCCGAGTCCCTGGACTGGACGGAGGCGCTCGTGGCCCTCGGCGTCCGCGACCTCGACCCGGGTACGGCGGCGGTGACGCTCGGCGCCGTCCTGAAGTACCGCGAGGACCAGCAGCGCGTGCTCGGCGGCGACGGCGCGGCCGGGCTAGAGGCACTGCTCGACGGGGGGTGACCGTGGACCGGGACGTCACCGAGACGATGGTCGGCTTCGCCAGGACGGTGCGCGCGGCGGGCGGGGCCGCCGATCCCGAGCGGGTCCAGGCGATGCTCGCCGCGCTCGACCATCTCGACGTTCTCGACCCGCACGACGTGTACTGGGCGGGCCGGCTCACCCTGTGCGCCGACCCCGACGACCTCGCCCGCTACGACCGCTGCTTCGCCGCGTACTTCTCGGGCGCGACCGCCCGCCCGGGACGCGGGAGGCCGCCGGTCGTGGTGCGCCGGGTGCCGATGGCGGAGCCGGGCGGGCGCGGCGGCGGGCAGGGGCCGCAGGAGCTGGAGGCGGCCACGGCCAGCGACGTCGAGGTGCTCCGCGACCGCGACGTCGCGCGGCTCGGCGCCGCCGAGCGCGCCGAGGTCGCGCGGCTCATCGCCCTGCTGGACGCGGGCGCCGAGCGGCGCAGGTCGCGGCGGTTCGCGCCGACGCCGACCGGGCGGCTCGACCCCGCCCGCACCGTCCGGGAGACGCTGCGGCGCGGCGGCGAGACCTCCCTGCTCCGGCACCGGAGCCACCGCACCCGGCCGCGCCGGGTCGTGCTGATCGTGGACGTCAGCGGGTCGATGAGCCCGTACGCCGACGCGCTGCTGCGGTTCGCGCACGCCGCCGCGCGCTCGGGCGGCCGGGACGTCGAGGTGTTCAGCGCGGGGACGCGCCTCACCCGCCTCACCCGTGAGCTGCGGCACCGCGACCCGGACGCGGCGATGGCGGCGGCGTCCGCGGCCATCCCGGACTGGAGCGGCGGCACGCGCCTCGGCGAGGAGCTGAAGGAGTTCCTCGACCGGTTCGGGCAGCGGGGGCTGGCGCGCGGCGCCGTCGTGGTGATCGCCTCGGACGGGTGGGAGCGCGGCGACGCCGGCCTGCTCGGCGCGCAGATGGCGCGGCTGCACCGGCTCGCGCACCGGGTGGTGTGGGCGAACCCGCACAAGGCGCGGCCCGGGTACGAGCCGCTGACCGCGGGGATGGCCGCGGCGCTCCCGCACGTCGACGACTTCACCTCCGGGCACAGCCTCGCGGCGCTGGAGGAACTGGCCCGCCTCGTCGCGGGCGCCGGAAAGGGGAGGGCTCATGCGTGACGTGCTCGGCGACATCGCCGGCTGGTACGGGTCCGGGCGGACGTTCGCGCTCGCGACCGTCGTGAACACCTTCCGCAGCGCGCCGCGCCCTCCGGGGGCGGCGATGGCGGTCTCGCCCGACGGGGAGGTCGCGGGCAGTGTGTCCGGCGGCTGCGTCGAGGGCGCGGTGTACGAGCTGGGGCGGACGGTCCTGGAGACCGGCGAACCCGTCGTCCAGCGGTACGGGGTGAGCGACGACGACGCGTTCGCCGTCGGGCTGACCTGCGGCGGGATCCTGGACGTGCTGGTGGAGCCCGTCGGCCCGGACACCTTCCCCGAGTTCGCCGACGTCGCCGCCGCCATCGAGGCGCGCGAGCCGGTCGCGGTCGCCACCGTCGTGGCCGGGCCCGGCCGGATCGGCGCCCGCCGCGTGGTCTGGACCGACCGCGCGTCCGGATCCCTCGCGCCCGGCGCCCCGCACGCGGCCCGCCTCGACGCGGCGGTGGACGACGACGCGCGCGGCATGCTCGCCCAGGGCCTCACCGGCCAGCGGCACTACGGGCCGGAGGGGGAGCGGCGGCTGGACGACCTCACCGTCTTCGTGCACTCGTTCGCGCCGCCGCCGCGGCTGCTGGTGTTCGGCGCGATCGACTTCGCGGCGGCCGTCGCCCGGATCGGCAAGTTCCTCGGCTACCACGTGACGGTGTGCGACGCGCGGCCGGTGTTCGCGACGCCCAAGCGGTTCCCCGAGGCCGACGAGGTCGTGGTGAAGTGGCCGCACAAGTTCCTGGAGGAGACGCGCGACGCCATCGACGGGCGTACGGCGATCTGCGTCCTCACCCACGACCCCAAGTTCGACGTGCCGCTGCTGGAGGTGGCGCTGCGCACCGAGGCCGGCTACGTCGGCGCGATGGGCTCGCGCCGCACCCACGACGACCGGACGGCGCGGCTCCGCGAGGCGGGCCTGACCGGCGCCGAGCTGGCCCGGCTGCGCTCGCCGATCGGCCTGGACCTCGGGGCCCGCACGCCGGAGGAGACGGCCGTGTCGATCGCGGCGGAGCTGGTGCAGCTGCGCTGGGGCGGTTCCGGCCGCCCGCTCACCGACACCAGCGGCCGCATCCACGCCGAGTCGGGCTGACGGCACTACCCTCGCGGGATGACGTTGCGCAGTGAGGAAGCACCGGCCGGCCTGCTGCTCGCGGCGGGGGAGGGCCGCCGCCTCGGCCGTCCCAAGGCGACGCTGGAGCTGGACGGCGAGCGGCTCGTCGACCGGGGCGTCCGCACGCTGCGGGACGGGGGCTGCTCCCCGGTCCTGGTGGTGGCGGGCGCCGCGCAGATCGAGGTCATCGGCGCCGTCGTCGTGCCCAACCCCGACTGGCGCGACGGCATGGGCTCGTCCCTGCGCGCCGGGCTCGCCGCGCTGCCGCCCGGCTGCCCCGCCGTGGTCGTCGCGCTGGTCGACCAGCCCCTGGTGACGCCCGCCGCCGTGCGACGGCTGGTCGCGGCGTTCGAGGAGGGCGCGGGCATCGCGGTCGCCACCTACGGGGGTGCGCCGCGCAACCCCGTCCTGCTGGCCGCGGGGCATCTCGCCGGCGTCGCCGAGGCGGCGGTCGGCGACCAGGGGGCGCGCGGCTACCTGCGCGCCCACCCGGAGCTGGTGACGCCCGTCCCGTGCGACGACGTCGCCGCGCCCGACGACATCGACACCCCGGAAGACCTGTCCGCGCTCAGCCGCCCGCGGGAAGGACGCTCTCGTCCAGCGCCCCGCAGTCGACCGCACGGCGCAGCCGGGCGGTGAGCGCCTTGACGGTGGCGGGCTCGTCCAGGACGCCGCTCGCGTTCCCCGCCTGCTCGTGCCAGGCGCGGACCCGTCCGATCACGTCGTCGGCGCCGTTCAGGTGGAACGCGTACACGGCCGCGTACCGGCTCGGCAGGTGCGCGGGATGCAGGTCCCAGCCCTGGTAGAAGCCGTGCGCCAGCGAGTGCCGGACGTGCGCGGCGTGCGTGGCCCACGCGGCGTTGACCTCGTCGGGCCCGTCGTTGCGGGGGATGATGTTGGTGGAGCCGTCCGACAGCCGCACCCCCGTGCCCGCCAGCGACACCTGCATGATGTGCCGGGCGAAGTCGCAGGCGGGGTGGTCGAGCCGCTGCTCGTGCGGCGGGAGCCCGAGCGCCGCGGTGTAGTCGAACACGCCGAAGTGGGCGGCGGTGATGCGGCCCTGCGCCTCGGTGACGAACGGCTGGAGGCCGATCCGGTTCTCCTCGTCGTCCATCAGCGCCTGCGGCATCTCGATCTGGATCTCGAACCGCAGGATGCCCTGCGGCAGCCCGAGGGAGGTCTCCAGCCGGTCCAGGAACTCCACGAACAGCTTGACGTGATCGACGGAGGTCACCTTGGGGAAGGTGATGGTGAACCCGCCGGGCAGCCGGCCGAGCCGGTCGCGCAGCGCGGTCAGGAACCCGTCCAGCGTCCGCATCGCGCGCTCGTGGCCGCCGTCGGCGAACGACTTGACCCGCAGCCCCCAGTAGTGCGGCAGGCCCTTCACCTGGTACGCGGCGCCGACCGCCTCGACGACCTGCTCGACGTGGGCGTCCTCCTCCTTGTCGTCGCGCACCCCGTAGCCGTCCTCGAAGTCGATCCGGACGTCCTCGACCGGCTCGGTGGCCAGCTTCGCCGCGACGCGTTCGCGCACCGTCCCGGCGAGCTCCGGATCGAGGCCGAACGCCGCGCCGAACGACCCGGCGCCGGGCGTGTGGGTGTTCAGCAGCCTCAGCGCCTCGGCGCCGAAGTCGGCGGGCGTCGACCGGGAGAACCGGTCCGCCGGGACGTACACCGTGTGGACCGGTTGGCGGCCTTCCGCGCCGCCGGGGAAGCGCTCGCCGTGGGCGTCGCGGACGGCGGCGATGCGCGCGGACAGATCGTCGTACGAGGAGACGCTGAGGTTCACCCTGCAATGATCCCCCAACCGCCGCCGGGGAGGGAACCGATCCGGCGTGATCAGAACACCCGGATTCCCCAGGTCCCGCTGAACTCGGCGCCCGGTTCGAGGTCCACGACGTCCTCCCCGGACACGAACGCGTTGGGCGGGCAGGTCATCGGCTCGACGCCCAGCCCCATCCGCGGGCGCGGGGCGTGGTCGGCGGTGTAGACCTCCATCCACGGGTGCGCCTCGTCGGCCCAGAGCGCGACCGTGCGGCCGCCCCCGGACAGGGTCGCCCAGGTGCGGCCGTGGCCGTCGCGGTTGAGCCCGGTGAACGCGTTGTCGATCCGCCGGTCGCCGAACACGGGCCCGGTGCGCAGGTCGTACGGGGTGCCGGTGACGTCCAGGGACGGCCCGGACGGGATCGTCCGGTCGTCCACCGGGACGTACCGGTCGGCGCCCAGCGTGACCGTGCAGCCGTCGACGGGCTCGCCGACCGTCAGGTAGGGGTGCGCGCCGTGGCCGTAGGGGGCGGTCCGCGTCCCGGTGTTGCGCGCGGTCATCCGCACGCGCAGGCCCTCGGCCACGTCGAGGACGTACTCGGCCTCCAGGTCGAGGCGGAACGGGTACCCGGCCGCGCCGAGCAGCCGGTGCGTGAGCCGCACCCGGTCGGGCTCGTGCTCGGCGGCGGTCCACGCCGCCAGGCGGACCAGGCCGTGGATGGCGCAGTCCCGCTCGGGCTCGGACAGGTCGAGCCGGTGCGTCTCGCCGCCGTACGCGTAGCGGCCGCGGTCGACGCGGTTCGGCCACGGGACCAGCAGGTGCCCGGACGCGGCGGGGGCCGGCTCGTCGGCGCCGTGCGTCAGCACCAGCGGGCGCCCCCGGTGGGTCAGCTCCCGCAGACTCGCGCCCGACTCGGTGACGACGGCCTGGTAGTGCCCCGCGCTCAGCGCGTACTGCTCGCCCGTCAGGGCGCGCCCCCCGGTGATCGACTCGCTCATGCGGGCGACGTTACCCCGCCGTCGCCGAGGCGGGAGCCGGCGCCCCGCCGCTCCCGCTACACCGTCTCCGCGAGGGCGTGCAGGGCGTCGGCGAACACGTTCGCGGGCGGCTCGACCAGGCCCGCGCCGACCTGGCCCGTGCCGGCCTCACGCCCGGCGATGCCGGTGTCGATGACGGGCAGGATCCCGGTGCGGACGACGCGGGCGACGTCCACGCCCACCGGGGTGCCCCGGAAGGACAGCAGCGGGATCTGCAGCACCGGGTGCTCGGCCAGGGTGATCTCGTACATCCGCTGGGTGGCGGCGACCGCGTCGGGGACCTCGCCGCCCACGAACCGCACGATCGCGGGCGCGGCGGCGAGCGCGAACCCGCCCATCCCGGCCGTCTCGGTGATCGCCGAGTCGCCGATGTCGGGGTTGGCGTCGTCCGGGCCGTAGCCGCCGAGGTAGAGGCCGTCCGGGACGCCGGCGGGGCCGGTGAACCAGCGGTCGCCCGTCCCCGACACCTGGATGCCGAAGTCGGTGCCGTTGCGGGCCATCGCCACGACGAGGCTGGAACCGGGCACGCCGCGGGCCGCGTCCGCGCACGCCTTCGCCGCCGCCATCCCCGCGTTGAGGAAGAAGTGGTCGTTGCCCGCCGCGAACGCCAGCGCCTCGGCGGCCCTCGCCCGGGGCACCTCCTCGGCCGCCGCGAGCGCGGGCGCCAGCTCGCGCAGCAGCAGCGACGTCGCCGCCCGGTTGCGGTTGTGCAGCTCGTCGCCCATCTGCAGGGCCTGCGCGATGAGCGACATCAGGTCGAGCGGACCGTGCCGCCGCACCGCCTCCCGCAGGGCCGGGCCGAGCACGTCGCCCATCCACGCCAGCCGCTCGATCACCTCCGGCCCGTACGCCCCGTACCGCAGCACCTTCCCGAGGCCCTCGTTGAGCGAGCAGTAGGAGGTCCCGCCGTGCTCGGCGTCCTCGACCACGAGCATCCACATGGACGGGCTGACGACGCCCGCCATCGGGCCGACCGCGGCGTGGTGGTGGCACGGCTCGAACACGGCCGCGCCGCGCTCCAGCCGGCGCTCGGCGCCGCGCGGCGTCTCGGCGAGCCCTTCGAGGAGCATCGCCCCGACGAGGGCGCCGCGCATCGGGCCGGACGCGCGGTCCCACTCCAGCGGCGGGCCGGCGTGCAGGAACGTCCCCGGCTCCAGGCCGAGCACGTCGCGCGCGGGGCGCACGTCCACCAGGTGCGGGCGCGCCGTCACCATCCGCCGGACGGCGCGCGCGTTGGCCTCGGCGTGGCCGGGGGCGCCGAGGACCGCCGCCAGCGCCGCCTCCGTCCCGGCGGGCGGCGGGCGCCAGTCGACGGCCTCCACCGGGACGGCCTGGTCGGCGAGCGCGCTCGCGAGCACCTCCACGCCGGTCGCGACGACGCTCGGCTCGCGCGAGAGCAGCCCGCCCAGCCGGTGGGCGCGGTGTGTGTCGCGGTGTGTGTCGCGCCGCGTGTCCCGCTCGTCCCTCATCGGGGCGTCCCTTCGACGATCGGCCCGTCCACCAGCGTGAGGGCGTGCCGGGTCGCCTGCGCGTTGGAGGCGAACACGTCGGCGCCCGCCTCGCACAGCGCGACGGCCTGCCGGTCGCGGTCCTGCGGGTCGGCCGGCGTCCCGCACAACGACACCACCACGGCGAGGTCGGAGCGGTCCCGCAGCGCCGCGGCGACGGCCGGGGCGAGGGCGGCGGACGGATCGGGCTCGGCGCCGTACCCGAGCACCACGTCCAGGAGCAGGGCGCCGCAGCCGTCGTCGGCGGCCTCGGCGCGCAGGGCCTCCAGCCGCAGCGTCGGGTCGATCATCGGGTGCGGGCGGCCCCGCGTGTAGGCGTCGTCGCCGAAGTCGGTGAACCGGTGGCCGCGCGCCTCCAGATCCCGGCCGAGCGCGTCCCGCGCGATCATCTCGGCCTCGTCGCGCAGCGTCCCGCCCGCGAACAGGCCGCGCAGCGCCCGCCCGCGCACGGGCGCGGCGGCGCGCGGGGAGGTCCAGCGGGGCCATGCCGGGACGGGCCGGCCGAGCGCCCTCAGCGCCTTCTCCGCTGCCCGCGTCAGGTCGTCCTCGCCGGGCAGCGGAAGCGCGAACACCACCGGGGTGTCCAGGCGCCGCGCCGCCTCCCGGATCAGGTCCAGCACCTGCGGCGCGGGCGGCTTGGACACCAGCACGATCAGGTCGGTGGCCGGGTCGGCGTCCAGGGCGGCCAGCGCCGCCAGCGCCGACCGTCCGCTCACCTCGGGCGACAGGTCCCGCCCGCCGACGCCGAGCACGTGGCTGACGCCGGCGCCCGCGGCGTCCAGCAGGCACATCAGCTGCTGCGCGCCCGTCCCGGACGCCGCGACGACGCCCACGGGGCCGGGCCGCACCGCGTTGGCGAACCCCAGGCCCGCACCGCCGACCACGGCGGTCCCGCAGTCCGGGCCCATCACGATCAGCCCGCGCCGCGCCGCCGCCTCCTTCAGCGCGATCTCCTGCGCGACCGGCACGTTGTCGCTGAAGATCATCACGTTGAGGCCGGCGTCCAGGGCGTCCATCGCCTCGGGGAAGACGTGCGGCCCCGGCACCGACAGCAGCGCCACGGTCGCCTCGCCGCGGGCCGCCGCGGACCCGGTCGTCCTGGCCGGCGCCGGCGCCCCCAGCAGCCCCTCCCGCGCGGGCGGGCGGGACGCCTCCCGCAGCAGTCCCTCCAGCGCCTCCCTGGCCTCGTCCAGTCCGGCTCCGCCGGGTCCCTCGTCCTCGACCCGGATCGCCACGACCAGGTCGTCGGGCCCGGCCTCGTCCGGCACGGCGAAGCCCATGCGGCCGAACATCTCGCGGTTCAGCCCGGTGCCCATCGCGACCATGGCCCCGGCGACGCCCGGCCGCTCCGACAGCAGCCGGCTCACCCGCATCAGCGTGACCGAATCGTGGTAGCCCCCCCGCCGCACCTCGACCCAGTCCCTCATACGCGCCCTCCGAGGGCGGCGCGGCAGCCGGCGAGGACGCCGTGCGCCAGGTCCGTGCCCGACGTGTGGCCGAGCGCCAGCAGGCGGCGCACGGCGGCCTGCGGCGGCTCGTGGCCGGCGACGCCGCGCAGGACGGCGGCGACCTCGGCGCCCGCGTGGCCCGCCGCCGCGCAGTGCAGCAGCGTCGCGGCCAGCGCGGTCGTGCGGGTGCCCGCGTCGGCGGTGACGGCCGCGCCGAGCCAGTCGGCCAGCCGCACCGCCCCGCCGTGCCGGACGGCGCCGCCGACCAGCCGCAGCGCGACCAGCAGGCCGCACAGGATGTCGTCGCCGGTGGGCGTCAGCCCGGGGCCGAGGCCCACGATCCGCTCGGCCGCCTCCACCGCGCCCGCGAGGTCGCCGGCGGCGCAGGCCGCGGCGAGCGCGTCGGGGTCGGGGTGCCCGGCGAGGCCGCCGCCCGACGGCCCGGCGGCGGTGAGGGCGCCCGCCGCGGTCAGTTCGGCCTCCAGGGCGCGCACGCCCCGGGCCAGCGCGTCCGGCCGCAGCCCGCCGAGCGCGGGGGAGGGATCCCACCAGCGGCGCACGCGCACGGTGAGGCCCTCCGCCTCGATCCGGCCGTCGCCGACGAACGCGTCCGCGCCCTCGCGGACGGACCGGAACGGGTGCTCGCGGCGGGTGGCGACCATCACCACCGCGTTGGGCAGGCGTCCGGCGTCGGAGGTGACGACGGCGAGCACGCGCGGCTCGGGGCCTCCCCGCATCTCCAGGTACAGCGCGGCCGGGAACACCGCGATGACGCGGGCGGGGCGGCGCGGCGGGTCGAGCAGCGGCCGCAGCGCGAGGCTCGCGGCGCCGGCGGCGGGGGGCCGGCCCTGGGGGCGGGGACGGGCCGGGAGCCGGATCGGGTCGCGGACGAGAGCGGTCACGGATCCTCCCGAGGCCGGGGTCGGCGGCCGCACGGCGTGCGGGCGGCCCGGCCTCCGGCATGACGGTAGAACGGGCCCGGCATCGGACGTATGGATAATTCTGCCAAGGATGGTTGTCATCGTTCGTCTTTGTTGTCAGTGTTGATCAGGAATCGGTAGCGATCACGCCGTTACGGGCGATGTACGCACCAAAAGGCGAGGTGACCCCTGGCATGAGTTACACCACTGCGGACCCGGGCCCACCGGCCCTCAGGCTCGCGAGTACCGGAACCCTGACCTACGGCCTGTCGGTCGGCGAGGTCCTCGGCGTCAGCACCCTGAACGGCGCCCGCCTCATCGCCGGACGAGCCGGACTCGAACGCGTCGTCCAGCGGCTGAACGTGATGGAGGTCCCCGACATCCTGTCGTGGGTCAAACCGAACGAACTGCTGCTGACCACCGGCTACCCCCTCCGCAACACCCCCCAGTCGCTCGACAACCTGGTGTCCGACCTGGACGAGCGCGGCCTGGCCGCGCTGGCCATCAAGCTCGGCCGCTACCTGGACTCGCTGCCCGCCGAGATGATCGCGCAGGCGGACCGGCGCGGCTTCCCCCTCATCCTGCTCCCGAACGACGTCGGCTTCGACGACATCCTGAACCAGGTGCTGACCGACATCCTGAACCGGCAGGCGGCCGTCCTCGCCCGCACCGAGGAGGTGCACCGGGCGCTCGTGCAGATCGTGCTGTGCGGCGGCGGCCTCCAGGAGGTCGTGGACGAGGTCGCGACGCTGCTGGACGTGGCGGTC
The DNA here is from genome assembly GCF_040653135.1 of Actinomadura sp. NPDC048021. Taxonomy (NCBI): domain Bacteria; kingdom Bacillati; phylum Actinomycetota; class Actinomycetes; order Streptosporangiales; family Thermomonosporaceae; genus Actinomadura; species Actinomadura sp. NPDC048021. Next base: position 94,184 of record NZ_JBEZJQ010000026.1, on the reverse strand, counting down.
GTCGTGCTGGACGGCGAGCAGCGGGTGCTCGCGGGCGCCGGCCCCGACGAGCACGTCCAGGCGATGCGGGCCTTCGACGCGGGCCGGCACGCGGCGTGCGGCCGCGGCGGCTGCGGCATCATCGGCGCGCACGGCACCGGAGACCACCTGGTCGTGCCCGTGATGGCGGGCGGCTTCGACCACGGCCGGATCGTCGCGTTCAGCCCCGGCGGCACCCTGCGCGGCACCGACCTCGGCATCCTGGAGCGCGCCGCGACCGTCGCCGCGCTCGTGGTGACGAAACAGCAGGCCGTCGCGGCCGTGGAGAGCAAGTACCGCGCCGACTTCCTGCGCGACATCCTCGCGGGGCGCGCGGGCGGCGACGACCGGATCGTCGCGCACTGCGGCGGGTTCGGCTGGGACCTGGACCGCCCGATGATGGTGGTCGTCGCCGAGCTGGACGGGCGCCCGCGCGGCGCGGTCTCCCCGGAGGGCGAGGGGAAGGGCCGCGGCAAGGCGGCCGAGCCCGACGGCCCGCGCGGCGTGCGCGGCGCCGAGGAGCGGGCCGCGCAGGAGCGGCTCGCCGCCGCGTGGACGGCCGCCGTCCGGCGGCACGACCGGGGCGCGGCCGTCGCGAGCTTCGCCCACGAGGTCGTGGCGATCGTCGGCGCCGAGGGCGACGACCCCGCCGAGTGGACGGCCGGCCCGGTCCAGGCGATGGTCAAGGAGGCCTCGTCGATCTTCGCCGAGCACCTGCCGGTGCGGCGGACGTTCTCCACCGGCATCAGCCGGACGGTGGCGTCGCCGGCCGCGCTGCCCGAGGCCTACGAGCAGGCGGTGAAGGCGGTGCGGGTCGGGCGCCAGCTCAACGGCGCGGGCGCGCGGGCGCACTTCGACCAGCTCGGCGTGTACCGGCTGCTGAGCCTCGTCTCCGACCCCGAGGAGCTGCACGCGTTCGTCCGCGAGACGCTGGGCGACCTCGCCGCCGACGACGAGCCGGAGCTGGTGGACCTGCGCCGCACCCTCCAGGTGCTGCTGGAGACGAACCTCAACGTCGCCGAGACGGCGCGCCGGCTGCACTTCCACTACAACACGCTGCGGTACCGCATCGGGAAGCTGGAAAGGATGCTCGGAGCCTTCACCGAGGACGCCCATCTGCGACTCAACCTCACCCTCGCCCTTCACGTCCTGCGCATGCGAGGTATCTGAGGGTAGCGGCGGCGTTCCGGCGACCCCGGGACGCCGCACCGGAGCGCCCGGAGGTCCGTGCCCGGATCGGCCCGCCGGCGCACCGGCCGGTCCTCCCAATCCTGGGCGCGGGGTTTGGCAGAAGTCGCCGATGCCCGCCCAACAGGGTAGATCTACCTTGCCCGCATGACAGGCCCGCGGGAACGCGGCCGGCTGAGCAGGAGGACCCCCGATGATGATCGGCTGGAAGCTGCACGGGGACGGGCGGACCCCGCCCCCCGGGGAGGTCGTCCGCCCGGACGAGCGGCTGTCGTGGCCGCGGACCGCGGGCATCGGCGCCCAGCACGTGGTCGCGATGTTCGGGGCCACGTTCGTGTTCCCGCTCGTGATGGGCCTGGACCCCAACCTCGCGATCATGATGTCCGGGATCGCGACGATCCTGTTCCTGCTGATCGTGGGCGGCCGGGTGCCGAGCTACCTCGGCACGAGCGCCTCGTTCGTCGGCGCGGTCGCGGCGATCCGCGCGGCGGGCGGCGACAGCGCCACCGTCACCGGGGCGATCCTCGTCGCGGGCCTGGTGCTCGCGGTGGTCGGCGTGCTCATCCACGTCGTGGGCGGCGAGGTCATCCACCGGGTGTTCCCGCCGGTGGTCACGGGCGCCGTGGTGATGCTGATCGGGTTCAACCTGGCCCCGGTCGTCGCCACCGTGTACTGGCCCCAGGACCAGTGGGCGGCGCTGGCGACGCTGACGTTCGCGGTGCTCTGCGCGGTGCTGCTGCGGGGGTTCTGGGCGCGGATCACGATCCTGCTGGCGCTGGTGTTCGGCTTCGTCCTGTCGTGGCTCCTCGACGCCACCGCGGGCAAGATCACCTCCGTGCTGCCGGGGCAGAACCTGCTGGACGGGTCGGGCAAGCCGTGCGCGGCCGAGGGCCCCTACTGCGTCGCCACCGCGTTCCCGCACGAGCGGGTGAGCTTCACGGGCGTCAGGGCCGCCGACTGGTTCGGCTTCCCCGACCTGCACGCCCCCGACTTCAAGACCTCGGCGATCCTGCTCACGCTCCCCGCCGTCATCGCCCTGATCGCGGAGAACACCGGGCACGTCAAGGCCGTCGCCGCGATGACCGGCGACGACCTCGACCCGGTCCTCGGCCGGGCCATCGCCGCGGACGGCGTCGGCACCGCCCTCGCCACCGCCGTCGGCGGCTCGCCCACCACCACCTACGCCGAGAACATCGGCGTCATGGCCGCGACCCGGATCTACTCGACGGCCGCCTATCTCGTCGCCGCCGTCGTGGCGATCCTGTTCGGGCTGTGCCCGAAGTTCGGGGCCCTCGTCGCCGCGACGCCGGGCGGCGTCCTCGGCGGCATCACCGTCGTGCTCTACGGGATGATCGGGCTGCTCGGCGCGAAGATCTGGATCGAGAACCGGGTCGACTTCGGCGACCCGGTCAACCTCGTCCCGGTGGCGGCGGCGATCATCCTGGCGATCGGGAACGTGACACTCCGGGTCACCGACGACTTCCCGCTCCAGGGCATCGCGCTCGGTACCATCGCCGTCCTGGTCGGCTACCACGTCCTGAACGTGCTGCGCCGGCCGGAGGACACCGGCGGCGGCGTCATCGCCCCGGCGGAGCAGGAGATCGGCGGCCCCGTCCGGCACTCCCGGCGCGAGCCGCCCGAACCGGGTGAACCGAAGGGCGATGCGAGCTGACGGGGATGCGAGCTGACCGAGATGCGAGCTGACGGGACCGCGCGGTGAAGCCGCCTCCGTTCGGGTACCACGCGCCGGGCACGCTCGGCGAGGCCCTGGACGCGCTGGCCGCCGCGCCCGGCGGGAAGGTGCTCGCGGGCGGGCAGAGCCTCATCCCGCTGCTGAACATGCGGCTGGCGGCGCCGTCCGACCTCGTCGACGTCAACCGCGTCGCGGAACTGGACACGCTGCACGTCGGCGACCAGGGCGTGCGGGTCGGCGCGCTCGCCCGGCACACGCGGGTGGAGCGCTCGGCGGAGGCGGCGGCCGTGCAGCCGCTGCTCGGCCGGGCGCTCCGGCACGTCGCGCACCCGGTGATCCGCAACCGGGGGACGGTCGTCGGCAGCCTCGCGCACGCCGACCCCGCCGCCGAGATGCCCGCGGTGCTGGCCGTCCTCGGCGGGACGGTCGAGGCGGCGTCGGCGCGGGGGCGCCGCACCATCCCGGCCGCCGCGTTCTTCCGCGGGCCCCTGGAGTCGGCGCTGGAGCCCGGCGAGCTGGCCGTCTCGGCGTTCTTCCCGGCCGCGCCGCCCCGCACCGGCACCGCGTTCGCCGAGACGGCGCGGCGGCACGGCGACTACGCGCTGAGCGGCGTCGCCGCCGTCGTCGGCCTCGACGAGGACCTGCGGGTCGCCTCCGCCCGGGCCGGGTTCCTCGGCATCGCGCCGACGCCGCTCGTCCTCGACCTGACCGGAGCCGCGGGTCCCCGCGGGGACTGGGCGGCGGCCGCCGCGCACGTCCGCGAGCGGATCGATCCCGAACCCGACATCCACGCGGGCGCCGCGTACCGGCGCCACCTGACCGGCGTGCTCGCCGAGCGCGCCCTGGCCGCGGCCGCGGCCGAGGCGCTGCGGAGGGCGGAGGACTGATGGCCGAGGGCTTCGAGGTCGCGCTGACCGTCAACGGGACGCACCGCACGGCCCGCGTCCCGGCGCGGCGGCTGCTGTCGGACCTGCTCCGGCACGACCTCGGGCTCACCGGCACGCACGTCGGCTGCGAGCACGGCGTCTGCGGCTGCTGCACCGTCCTGCTGGACGGGGAGCCGGTGCGCTCGTGCCTGATGTTCGCCGTCACCGCCGCGGGCCACGAGGTCACCACCGTCGAGGGGCTCGCCGCGCCGGACGGAACGCCGTCGCCGGTGCAGCGCGCGTTCCGCGAGTGCCACGGGCTGCAGTGCGGGTTCTGCACGCCGGGCTTCCTCTGCACCGTCACGGCGCTGCTCCGGGAGACGCCGCGCCCGACGGACGACCAGGTCCTGGAGGGCATCTCGGGGAACCTGTGCCGCTGCACCGGCTACCAGAACATCGTCAAGTCGGTGCACCGCGCGGCCGACCTGCTCAGCGGGTCCGCGGAGGGCGAGGCTTCGTCCTCTCGCAATGAGACAGCCGGGGAGTCGTGAATGGGCACCAGGGTCTTCGGTGAACCGGTCGAGCGGCGCGAGGACGCGAGGCTCCTGACCGGGCGCGGCCGCTACCTCGACGACCTCGGGCGGGACGCGCTCGCGGCGGCGTTCGTGCGCTCCCCCCACGCGCACGCCCGGATCGCCGACATCGACGTGTCGGGGGCGCTCGACGTCGACGGGCTGGTCGCCGTCTACACGTGGGAGGACCTGCCCGGCAAGGTCGGGGACCCGCTGCCGCTGCTCATCCCGCACCCCGCCCTGACCCACGGCCGCACCGGGTACCCGCTGGCCCGCGACGTCGTCCGGCACGTCGGCGAGCCCGTGGCGATGGTCGTGGCCCGCGACCGCTACCTGGCCGAGGACGCCGTCGAACGCATCCGCGTCGAGTACGAGCCCCTGCCGCCCGTCGTCGGCATCGAGAACGCGGAGCGCGCCGAGCACCTGGTCCACGACGACGTGCCCGGCAACGTGGGCGCCGTCCTGGTCCAGGAGAACGGCGACGCCGCCGCTGCGATCGGCGCGGCGCCGCACGTGCTGGAGTTCCGGCTCTCCATCGAGCGCAGCGCGTCCATGCCCCTGGAGGGCCGCGGCGTCTACGCCCGGTGGGACGCCGACGACGGCTCGCTGCGCGTGTACTCCTCCACTCAGGCGTCCACCAGCGTGCGGGCGGCGATCGCGGCGCGGCTCGGGCTGCCGAACGGCAAGGTCGAGGTGATCGCGCCGGACGTCGGCGGCGGCTTCGGCGTGAAGATCGTCCACCCGTGGCCCGAGGAGGTCCTCGTGCCGTGGGCGGCGCGGCTGCTGGACCGCGAGATCAAGTGGACCGAGGACCGCCGCGAGCACTTCGTCTCCGCCGCGCACGAGCGCGGGCAGCTCCAGGACGTGCGGGTCGGCTTCGACGGCGAGGGCCGCGTCCTCGGCCTGGACGTGCGGATCCTGCACGACCACGGCGCCTACACCCCGTACGGGATCATCATCCCGATCGTCACCTCCACCCAGCTCCTCGGCCCCTACAAGATCGGCGCGTACCGGGCGGAGGTCGTCAGCCTCTACACCAACACCCTCATCGTCACCCCGTACCGGGGCGCGGGCCGCCCGCAGGGGGTGTTCTGCATGGAGCGGACGATGGACCGCATCGCCCGCCACCTCGGCCTCGACCGCGCCGACGTGCGCGCGGCCAACGTCATCCAGCCGGACGAGTTCCCCTACGACCAGGGCCTGACGTTCCAGGACGGCCGCCCGCTGATCTACGACTCGGGCGACTACCCCGAGCTGCTCCGCAAGGTCCGCGAACTGATCGGCTGGGACGGCTTCGAGGCCGAGCGCGCCGCCGCCGCGTCCCGCGGCCGCCGCCTCGGCATCGGCCTCGGCGTCTACGTGGAGGGCACCGGCGTCGGCCCCTACGAGGGCGGGCACGTCGAGATCGACACCGCGGGGCGGGTGCACGTGTCGACCGGGCTCACCTCGCAGGGCCAGGGCCACGAGACCGTGTTCGCGCAGATCGCCGCCGCCGAGCTGGGCGTCCCCATCGAGGACGTCCACGTCACGACGGGCGACACGCGGCGGTTCGGGTACGCGGTCGGGACGTTCGCGTCCCGCGCGGCGGTGATGAGCGGCAACGCGATCGCGCTGGCGTGCCGGAAGGTCCGCGGCAAGGCGCTGCGCATCGCGGGGGAGGCCCTGGAGGCCGACCCGGACGACCTGGAGATCACCGACGGGGTCGTGCACGTGCGCGGCGACCGGTCCGCGGCCGTTCCGCTGCGGACGGTGGCGGTGCTGTCCAACCCGCTGCGGTACGCGTTCGACGAGGAGGCCGCGGCGGCGACGCAGTTCGCGGTGGGGCGCCCGGTCACCGAGCCGCCCGTCGCGGCCGGGGACGAGCCCGGCCTGGAGGGCCGCGACTACTACTCGCCGGTGCGCTCGACGTTCGCCTCGGGCGCGCACGCCGCGATCGTGGAGGTCGACCCGGACACGGCCGAGGTCGCGATCCTGCGGTACGCGGTCGTGCACGACTGCGGGCGGCTCGTCAACCCGATGGTGGTCGAGGGCCAGATCCACGGCGGCGTCGCGCAGGGCGTCGGCGGCGCGCTGTACGAGCGGATGGTGTACGACGAGTCGGGGCAGCTGCTCAACGCCTCGTTCATGGACTTCCTGATGCCGTACGCGACGGAGATCCCGCGCATCGAGACCGACCATCTGGAGACGCCGTCGCCGCTGAACCCGCTCGGCATCAAGGGCGCGGGGGAGGCGGGCGTCATCCCCGTGTCGGCGGTGATCGCGTCGGCGGTCGAGGACGCGGAGGGGATCCGGGTGGACGCGATGCCGCTGTCGCCCGACGACCTGTACACGCTCCGGCTGCGCGCCGCGGACGACCCGTCGCTGCGCGTCCGCGAGGGCGCCGGCGCCGTCTGAGGCGGCGCGCGGTCGGGGCGTCTCCCGGGCGCCGGGCGGGGGCGAGGCTGGCGGGGCCGGCTCGGGAAAGCAGGGGACCTCGGCCCCGCCAGCGTGTTGACCTTAGGCACAGTCCGCCCGGCCCTCCGGCTCAACCGGGTTTCCTCCGGGAAGGTCCCTTTCAGGCGTGGGACGGCTGGTCGGGGGCATTTCCGCCGAGCGAGCGCGGCAGGTAGTTCTGCACGGCGGCGGGCCGGAAGCCGGCCTGCCTGATCCAGCCGAGGATCATCTGGAACTCCTGGGCGAGCCCCTTGCGGTAGTGCATGAGGACGATGTCGCCGGGCTTGAACCCCTTGCCGCCGTCGCCGCGCGCGAAGCCGTTGTAGCCGACTCCGGGCCCGGAGGTGCCGTTGTAGAACTCCGCCGACCAGAGCAGCACCGACTTGATGCCGCATTCCTTGGCCACCTGGAGGGTGGTCTGGTTGTAGCTCCCGAACGGCGGACGGAAGATCTGCGGCCGGCGCCCGTACTGCTTCGTGATGGCCTCGGAGGAGTCGCAGATCTGCTTCTTCTGCGCCTCGGCGCTCAGCGTCGCCATGTTGGGGTGCGTGACGGTGTGGTTCTCCATCTGCGAGCCCGCGTTGCGCAACGCCCAGAAGTACTGCCCCTGCCCCTTGATGTAGGTGGAGGTCAGGAACGTCAGGATGGGGACCTTCTCCTTGCGGACGAGGTTCACGAACTCCGAGTCGTAGGTGTAGCCGTCGTCGATGGTCAGGAAGACGACGCGGTCCTGCGTCTGGATGCTCCTGATGACGGGCGGCAGGCCGTTCGCGGCGGGCTGCGGCGCCGTCCAGGACCCGGGCCTGGGCGTCGCCCACTGCTGGTCGTCGAGCACGGAGGCGAGCTGCGTCCGCATGGACGGGCCGGACTCGCCGCCCAGCCGGGCGGCCACGACGGGCCAGCCGCCCGCCGCCACGCCGAACACTCCGGCGGCGACCATGGCGATCACGGGCGTCTTCCCTGGCATCGGCCGCGTACTCCGTTCGGTCGGGGGGTCTGCAGCTCTCAGGGGCGTGCAGTGGGTCCGCATCGGTTGACGCGCGAGCGGCGAGCGGGGTTCGCACCCGCGCGGAACCTGGCGGACATATCTGACCATTCCCAGCGGCCCCGGGGGTGCATCTGCCCAATCCTCGGCGTGTACTCGGCAGAAGTTGCCGTTCGGGGAGGCCGCGGGGTTCTCTAAAGTCGGGTCATGCAGCTCACCGGCAGTGCCAGCGTCGCCGCGCCGCTCGACCGCGTCTGGGACGCGCTCCAGGATCCGGCCGTGCTGGCGAGGACGATCCCCGGGTGCCGCTCCCTGGAGGAGACGGGGGACGGCACCTACCGCATGACGGTCACCGCGGGCGTCGCGTCGATCCAGGGCACCTACGTGGGGCAGGTCGAGCTGGCCGACCCCGACCCGCCGCGCTCGTTCGTCCTGCGCGCCCGCGGCCAGGGCGCACCCGGCACGGTGGACGCCACGGTCCGCGTCCGGCTGTCGGACGGCGACGGCGCGACCCGCATCGACTACGACGCGGACGCGGTCGTCGGCGGGATGGTCGGCGGCGTCGGGCAGCGGATGCTCGGCAGCGTCGCCAAGCGCACCGCGGGCGAGTTCTTCTCCGCCGTCGAACGCGACCTCACGGCCCTGGCCCCGAGCCCGGCCCCGGCCCCGGCCGCGGAGCCGGTTCCCGCGGCTCGGCCGGCCCCGTCCGCCGCCGGGACCGTGTATCCGGGACGCGCCGCGGCCGCGCCTCCCTCCCCGGAGTGGCTCCCTATGGCCGTCGCGTTCGGAGCCGGCGGAGCGGTCGCCCTCGCGGGCGTCGCGGTCGGCTACCTCATCGGCCGCCGCTCCCGCTGACCCGCCCTCCGGAAACGGCGACGGCGGGTGCCCCGGGCGAGATCGCCCGGGGCACCCGCCGCCGGAAGCCGCTAGCTGACGCCGACCAGGTCGACGACGAAGATGAGCGTCTCGCCGGGCTTGATGGCGGGGCTCGGGCTGCGGTCGCCGTAGGCCAGGTGCGGCGGGATGACCAGCTTGCGCCGGCCGCCGACCTTCATCCCGACGATGCCCATGTCCCAGCCCTTGATGACGCGGCCGGAGCCGAGCTCGAAGTCGAACGTGCCGCCGCGGTTCCACGACGCGTCGAACTCCTCGCCGGTCGACCACGACACGCCGACGTAGTGCATCGACACACGCGAGCCCTTGACGGCCTCCGGGCCGTCGCCCTCGGTGATGTCGGTGATGTCGAGGTACGCGGGCGGCTGGCCCTCGGGAAAGTCGATCTCGGGGCGTTCAAGCGCCATGAACGGGCTCCAGCGGTCGTCAGATGTGCGGACAGGACAGAGCTGCTCAGCCTATCCGCACGCCGGTCACGAAAGAACGACGCCTCCGTTGGCAGGTTGCGACGGTTTCGCAGGTGGCCGGCGTCCGGTAGACCTCTGTGCATGGTGAGGCGGCTGAGGATCGGCATCGACACGGGCGGGACGTTCACCGACGTCGTCGCGCTGGACGGCGACGGGGCGCTCGTCACCACCAAGACGCCCTCGACGCCCGCCGACCCGGCCGAGGGGTTCGCCGACGGCGTCGCGAAGATCCTGCGGCTGACCGGCGCGGAGCCGGCGGACGTGGCGGCGCTGTCGCACGGCACGACGGTCGCCACGAACCGCCTGCTGGAGGACCGGATCGACGACCTCGGGCTCGTCACCACCGAGGGCTTCGAGTCGATCCTGGAGATCGCCAGGCAGAGCGTCCCGGACGGCTACGGCAACAGCTACTTCTGGGTGAAGCCGCCGCGGATCGTCCCCGCGCACCGGGTGCGGGCGGTCGGCGGGCGGCTCGACCACACCGGCGCCGAGCTGCGCCCGTTCGACGAGGAGTCGGCCGTCGCGGCGGCCCGCTGGTTCCGCGACCAGGGCGTCCTCGCGATCGGGGTGTGCTTCCTGCACTCCTACGCCGACCCGTCCCACGAGCTGGCGATGCGGGACGTGCTGGCCCGGGAGCACCCGGACGCGGTCGTGTCGCTGTCGTGCGAGGTGCTGCGCGAGTACCGCGAGTACGAGCGGTCGGTGACGACGCTCGTCGACGCCGCCGTCAAGCCCGCGATGAACGGCTACCTCGCGCGGATCGCCGAGCGCGTCGCGGCCCGGCTGCTGGTGATGAAGAGCAACGGCGGCGTCCTGTCGGCGGAGGAGGTGGCGCGGCAGCCGATCACGACCGTGCTGTCCGGCCCGGCGGCCGGGGCGCTCGGCGCGGCGTTCGTGGTCGCGCGCAGCGGCCGCGGCTCGGTGGTGACGCTGGACGGCGGCGGGACGTCCACCGACGTCGCGGTCGTCCTGGACGGCGAGCCCACCCTCACCACCGAGGGGTCCATCGGCCGCCACCCCGTCAAGATCCCGATGATCGACATCGTGACCGTCGGGGCGGGCGGCGGGTCGGTCGCGTGGCGCTCGCCCGACGGCGCGCTGAAGGTCGGGCCGCGCAGCGCCGGGGCCGATCCCGGGCCGCTGTGCTACGGGCGCGGCGGCGCCGAGGTCACGGTGACCGACGCGCACGCCGTCCTCGGCCGCATCCCGCCGCACCTGCTGGGCGGCGAGGTGCCCCTGGACGTGGACGCCGCCCGCCGGGGCCTGGAGGCCCTCGCCGCGGACCTCGGCCTCTCCGTGGAGCGGGCCGCGGCCGGGATCCTGGAGATCTCCGCGTGGAACCAGGCCAACGCCATCCGGCAGATCACCGTGAAGCGCGGCCTGGACGTGCGCGACTACCCGCTCGTCGCGTTCGGCGGCTCCGGGCCCCTGCTGGCGTGCCGGCTGCTGGACGTCCTCGGCCTGCCCGCCGCGGTCGTCCCGGAGAACCCCGGCAACCTGTCGGCCTTCGGGCTGCTCACCGTGGACGTGAAGAACGACTACGTCCGGACCCGCGTCGTCCGCGACGCCGAGCTCGACCCCGCGCTCCTCGCCGGCGTCTACGCCGACCTCGAATCCGAGGCCGCCGAGGCCCTGGCGCGCGAGGGGTTCCCCGAGGACCGCCGCCGCTTCGCCCGCTCCGCCGACCTGCGCTACTACGGCCAGGCGTTCGAGGTGCGGGTCGCCGCCCCCGCCGGGCCGCCGGACGAGGGGCTGCGCGCCGAGGTCGTCCGCCGCTTCCACGACGCGCACGAGGCCCTCTACGGGTACTGCTACCGGGACGACCCGCGCCATCCCGTCGAATGGGTCAACCTGCGGGTCTCCGGCATCGGCCCCATCGAACGGCCGCGCCCGGCCGAGCGTCCGCCCGGCGACGGCGACCCGTCGCGGGCCCGCACCGGCACCCGGGCCGTCCACTTCGACGCGTGGGAGGAGGCGGCCGTCTACCGGCGCGAGAAACTCGCGCCCGGCGACACCGTCGAGGGCCCGGCCGTCATCGAGGAGTTCGGCTCGACGCTCCCGCTGCATCCCGGCTTCACGGCGGCCCTCGACGGCCACGGCAACCTGGTGGTGACCCGATGACCGGCCCCGCGCCCGACCCGATCCTGCTGGAGATCGTCGAGGGGACGCTCGCCTCGGTGGAGCGCGAGGTCGAGACGGCCATCGCCCGCACCGCCCGCTCCCCGATGATCCGCGACGCGCACGACTTCCGCGCCGGGATCCACGACCGCCGCCTGCGCAAGCTGACCGGACGGTCCTACTCGGCGCTCGTCCAGCCGGTCGCCCGCGACTTCCCGCCGGACGAGATGCGGCCCGGCGACGTCTTCTTCCACAACGACGTCTACCTGTCCGAGGGCGGCATCGGGCACCTGCCCGACCTGTGCGTGACGGTCCCGGTGTTCCACGGCGACGACGTGGTCGCGTTCGTCCAGGCGTTCGGCCACCACGACGACATCGGCGGCGCCGTCCCCGGGTCGATGCCGAGCCACGCCCGCAGCGCGTTCGAGGAGGGCCTGATGGTCCCGCCGATCAAGCTGTGGGACCGGGGCGTGCCGAACCGGGCGGCGCTGACCATCATGACCCGCAACTCGCGGATGCCCGACTCGCTCGCCGGCGACCTGGACGCCGAGTGCTCGGCCTGCCTGATGGGCGCCCGCCGCCTAGGCGAGCTGTTCGCCCGCTACGGCCGCGCCGACGTCGAGGCCTGCTTCGACGCGATCATCGACCGGACCACCGAGACGTTCCGCCGCGAGCTGCTCACCAAGATCCCGGACGGGACGTTCGTGTGGGAGGACTACGCCGAGCACGACGGCGTCGACCCGCCCCGCCTGCACGCCCAGCGCATCACGCTGACGGTCGACAAGGCGGCCGCCGTCCCGCTCGTCATCGACTTCACCGGGACGTCCCCGCAGGCCAAGGGGCCCATCAACCACGCCGGTGACTACTCGGGCGGCGTGTTCCTGAAGAAGTGGCTGGCGCCCGTCCTGCGCAACCTCGCCGACACCCCGGAGCGGGCCGCCGAGCTCGACGTCAACGAGGGCGTGGTGCCGCTCATCGAGATGCGGTTCCCGGAGAAGGGCACCCTGCTCACACCCGTGTTCCCCGCCCCGACCAACGCCCGCACGTTCGTCATCCTGCGGCTCCTCGGCGTCCTCGCGGGCGTGCTGGCCAAGGCGACGGGCGGCCGGATGCCCGCCGACCAGGAGACGATCCGCTACACCGGCGTCTACGGCGAGGACGACCGGGGCCCCTACCTGATGCGGGAGGTGCTCGGCGGCGGCTCCGGCGGCCGCTCCTACGCCGACGGCGAGGACACCATCCACGTCGTGCCCGACTCCCGCAACATCCCCGCCGAGTTCGCCGAGGCCCGCTGGCCGTTCGTCGTCGAGCGCCTCGGCCTCGCCGTCGACTCGGGCGGGCCGGGGGAGCACCGCGGCGGCCTCGGCTACGACAAGCACATCCGGATGCTCCGCGACGCCCACTACATGTCGATCGCCGACCGCTCCATCCTGTCGTGCTGGGGCGTCAACGGCGGACGCGCGGGGCGCCCGTTCCGCGTCGACATCGACGGCGAGGAGATGGACGGCCTCGTCGACGACCGTCCCGTCCGCGCCGGGCAGGTCATCCGCATCCGCACCACCGGCGGGGGCGGCTGGGGCGACCCCCTGAACCGCGACCCGTCCCGCGTCGCCGCCGACGTCCGCGACGGCAAGGTCTCCCCGGCCGGCGCCCGCGACGACTACGGCGTCGTCCTCACCGGCGGCGCCGTGGACGCCGAGGCGACCGAGACCCTCCGAGCGCGCCTCCGCGCGGAACGCGGCCCCGTCCCGTTCTTCGACCGAGGCCCCGGCTACCCGCAGCTCTCCGGCGGCGCCACCTCCGCCGAAGTCGACTCCCTCGACCCCTGAGCCCACGTCATCGCGGGCGCGGAGGCGAATTCAGAATACGATCTGATAACGTGGAGCCATGAGCACCAGGACCCGTCCGGACTCGGTCACCTTCTCCGACCTGTCCCGCAACCCGCGGGCCGTCGCGGAGCGGGCCTCCAGGCTGGGGCGGGTGCGCGTCACCCATCGCGACGCGCCGGACTTCTACCTCACGGCCGCCGACCGCGAGGAGCGGCGGGACGAGACGCTGGCCACCGCGTCACGGATCTTCATCGCGCTCATGAAGCACGATCCGGGGGCCCGCGAGCTTCTGCTCGCCATGCCGGACGTGTTCCCGTGGGTGCGTCACCTCAGCACCGAGGAGGTCCGCGCCTTCACCGTGGAGCTCGTCGAGGCCCTCTCGGACGCGGCGGAGCTCGACCTCGACACGTCCCTCAACGAGGTGGTCGCCGGGTGGCGTGCCACCGCGCGCATCAAGGCGGACCCCGAGCAGCACGAGGAAGCGGTGCGGCCCACCAGCGGTGACTTCGGTCCGGTGGAAGTCATCCCATGAGCCCCGAACGAGGGGACAGGGTCACCGTCCCGCCCCCCGCCGACGAGTGGGACTTACGCTTCGGAACGAGCGAGGCGGCGCGCGGCTGGGAGGAGCTCTGCCGGCTCGCTCTGGCCAACACGCGCCGATGCTTCGAGACGCTTCGTTCCGAGCCGCGCTCCCGCGCCAACCCGCAACGGCAGCACCGGCTCCGCGGGGACCTCGCGACCCACCGGCACAACGGCCGGGAACTGGAGCAATGGGAGTACGAGGTCACCAGTGGAGGCCGCGTGCGGTACCTGATCGATGACGAGGCGGGCATCGTTTGGGTGGTCTACGCGTCACCCCGCCACCCGAAGGACACCGAGAACTGACGCCCGGGCCCACGCCGGTACCGCTCCAGGCGGAGTTCGCGGACCTGCGGCGGCGTCCCGCCGCTGGAGGCGGCGGGACGCGGAGGCGACGTCTCGGTGCCGGTCTTGTCAGGGAGACCGGAGGTCCGAGGCCGTCAGGTCAGCAGGCCTGGACGTAGTACGCCGGCCTGAAGTCGTACGTGCCGTCGGTGCCCGGTGGGACGTTGACGAGCACGTTGTGCGCGATGCCCTTGATGAAGGCGTGCGCTCCGCCGGTGTTGGAGTTGTCGTAGAGGCCGGTGCCGTTCCACGCCCGCAGCGCCCAGTCCGCTCCGCCGCGACGGCAGTGGAAGAGGGAGAAGACCTTGCCTCCCTCGGCGGCCAGGACGTTGGTGTAGAGGCAGAAGTGGCCGGTCGGGCACGGCGTGCCGCTGGTCGTGTTGATCCACGTCCAGCAGTCGGCGCTCACGTAGATGTTGGCGCAGTACGGGACGCCGACGACCGACGCGTTGTCGTTGCCGTGGTCCTGCTGGACCGGCGCCGCAGCGGGAGCGGCCCGCTTGCCGTCGGCCCGGACGGACCCGCCGCCGGGACCGGCGGCGTAGGCGGCGCCGCTGCCGGCGAGGAGCACCGTCAGGCAGATCACCAGCCCGAGCGCCTTGCGCAGTGTTCGTGGTGCCATCAGAGGACAACCTTTCTCGTGTGCCGCGAGGTCGTGCCTCTTGCAGGAGCGATGCGGAGCGGGGAGGTCGGATCTTGCAGGGAGCGTCCGGGCCTCGCGTGGGTTCACGAATGAGGGTGCAGGCCGCTGACCTGGCCTGTCGTTACGTGTGCGCGCACTCGCCTGTCGCCTGAGCGCACTGCCGGCGGAACTGGCCGGGGGAGAGGCCGTAGGTTCCGCGGAACACCTGGCTGAAGTGCGCGGCGCTGCCGAATCCCCACCGGGCCGCGATCGCGTTGATCGGACGGTCGGCCAGCCGGGGATCGGCGAGGTCGCGCAGGCAGCGCTCCAGGCGGCGCTCGCGGATCCAGCCGGCGACGGTGTGCCCCTCCTCATGGAAGAGCTTGTGGAGGTAGCGCAGCGAGATGTGATGAGCCGTGGCGATCGCGTCCGGAGTCAGGTGCGGGTCGGCCAGGTTCCGGCGGATGAAGCTGAAGATCTGGGCCATCAGCACATGCCGCCTCGCCTGGGGCGGCACCACGTCCGGGGCGTCCAACGCGGTGGCGAGCGCCGCGGTGAAGACGTCCAGCGTGAGGGTGGACAGCCGGGCGGTGTCGGACGGTCCGAGTTCATGCATGTGCCGGGCCAGTTGCAGCAGGAACTGCGACGACAGCGCCCCCACACCCTGATCCCTCCGGAGTCGGACCCCGGCCAGCCGCCGCAGATCCCGATGCGGGAACGGCAGCAGCGAGCGAGGAAGGCACAGGACCAGCACCTGCCCGCTGGGAACGTCCGGCGATAACTCCGCCCGGTAGGGCCGCGAGGTGTCGGCCAGCACCAGGTCCCCGGGACCGAACTCCGCCCGCCGACCGTCTTGCGCCATCACGCCGTGCCCGCGCACGGTGCACACCAAAATGAAGGCCCCGGGATCGGACTGACGGATCAGCTTGGGGGTGCGCTCCACCGAGTACGGCGTGGCGGTCATCAAGGACGCCTGCACGGGCCCGAATTCACTGATGCAGAGACGGGCCTGGAAACGGCTCTCCAGGTGCGGTTCGCAGTGCAGTTCGCAGGGGCCCCAGACTTTCGAGGTGACCTCGTGCCAGAAAGCGAATCGCTCCGCCACGGGCACTTCCGCGGTACTGATCACTTTCATGAACCCACCCGAACACGGTCGTGGCGGGGTTTCGGAACAGCATCACCCGAACACCTCCATGAACGCAACCCGCCGTTTCCGCCCGTGGGCGGGGTGTCGAAATGCGCATTTATCGAGATTCTGTGCCATTTACTCCTAGGGGATGATTCGGGCCCAGACCCACTTGCCGCCGCAGGGGTCGCGCATCGCCCCGCACGCGGCGGACAGGGCCTGGACGATGTGCAGCCCCCACCCGCCGTTGTCGTCGAACGCCTCCTCGGACAGGTCGAGGCCGTCGAGGGTGAGCTCGGCCTTCGGCCGGGCTTCGGGGAGGTCGGAGGCTCCGTCCCACACGGCGACGATGACCCCGTGCGCGTCCCTGCTGACCTGGAGCCGCAGCTCCGCGTGCGGCGTCCTGTCCACCGCGTTCGTGACGAGTTCGGAGACGATCAGCAATGCGTCGTCGAGAACATGCGAATAGCCCCATTTGTGAAAGCGTGCCTCCGCCAGCGTCCGCGCCAGCCCCACCGCCGCCGCCGATCCCGCCAAGGAAATGATCAGATCCCCGGTCGCCGTCGTCATGCCCGCCTCACCCTCGTCCGAGTTTCGGATTTCATGTGACAAGGGTCACGGCGAGGTTCTATGTTCGGCTTGTAGCCGCCGTATCTGAATACAGGGAGGATGCAGTGCCGATCGTTCGCGAACCCCTCGATCCCAAGATCTCGATGTGGTACTTTCTCGCGTTCTACCTGCGATTCTGGCGCGAGAAGATGGGACTGTCGCTCACCCAGTGCGGAGAGATCATGGGAGTGACCCGGGGCTCTGTATCCAACTTCGAGGCGGGGCGGCGGCGTCCCCATGATGACCACATGCGAGCGTTGGACCGGCACTTCGGCACCGGGATGTTATTTCAACTCCTGCTCTGGTTCGCCAGAATGGCCCACGACCCCAACTGGGGACGGCAGCTCGTCAAGTACGAGCAGGAGGCGCACCTGATCAAGACCTACCACGGTCAGGTCATCCCGCTCGCGCTCCAGACCGACGAATACACCTGGGCCTACGTCCAGGTGGGCAATCGGAAGGACTTTGACTCGGAGATGGCCGAGCGCGTCGCCCGAAAGAAATCCTTCTTCAGCAGGGGGAGCGCCGTCGAGATGTGGGCCACGATCGATGAGAGCGTGCTGGCGCGCGAGGTTGGCGGCCCGGAGGTCATGAGAGCTCAGCTGGAGCACCTGCTCGCTATGGCTGAACTACCTCAGGTCAGCATCCGTATCATCCCCTTCGGCTCAGGGGCACACGTAGGGGTGGACGGGTCGCTGCAAGTCCTTAGCCTGGAGAGTCGTGACATCGCCTATTCGGGCGCTCAGAACGGCGGTCGCCTGATCGAAACACCTGGCGAGGTTCGTGAACTGTCGGTTATGTTCGATCGTATCGGCGCTAAGGCGGCGTCCGAGGCAGCGTCCCGCGAGATCATCTACCGGTACATGGAGCAGTTGCCATGATGACGAAGTGGCGCAAGAGTTCTCACAGTGGTGGAGCCAATGATCAGCACTGTGTTGAGCTGGGGCGGCTCGTGAATCAGGCGAAGATCGGCGTGCGTGACTCGAAGGACCCGGACGGCGGTCACGTGTCTATGACCGCAGCCCAGTTCGCTGGTCTGATTGCGGAGATCAAGCGGCGTTCAGGGTGGTGACCGAGCCTGTGTGACGGCCTCTGAGCCGCCATCAGCGGTGGGAGGGAACAGGGCCCGGCAGTGGGTGCCGGGCCCTGCGTGTTGGACGGCGCGTCCGTGGACGCGCCGCCCGGACAGCACCCCGCCGGCCGTGGTTCGACCGGTGGAGTCCTGCGGTTCGGTCGGGCGGCGTCGAGCCGCCCGACCGCCTGTGCTTCAGGCGTCACGAAACACCTTGTCCTCGCGGCGCTCGGCCTCTCAGTTGAGGCCGAACAACGCGGAGACTTGCCGCGCCAGCTTCTCCTCGGTGACCGTGGAGTCCACCTGGAGCCCGTGCAAGCCCAGATGCTCGACCTGGTCGGCGATCCGTTGGGTGAACATCGCGTCGCGCTGGAGGAGCTTCACCAGCGCCTGCGCCGGGTCACTGGTCTTGGCGATGAATCCCCACTCCAGGCCGCCGCGGTGCTCGAACACCGACGTGCGGAACTCTGGCGTGGGCAGCAGCCACACCGCCTGGTCCTTCCTTGCCAGCAGTGGCAGGACGAGGTCCGGCAGCAGCCGGAAGCCCTCGGCGATCACTGGCCGGTCGTCGGGAAGTTCCAGGAGATCCTTGACGATCTCGTCGAACCCCTCCCCCTGGTACCAGTGGAAGGTGTCGAGCATCGCCTGAGGGGTCCTGGTCACCCACCGCTGGTCCATGCTCATGGCCGCGAAGCCCCGCAGGTAGGGGGCCTGCTCCACGGGCATGCGACGGGCGTGGGCGGGCATGGTCGCGTCCGTGTCGTACAGGTACACCTCACCCTGGTCGGCGAGGCGCCGGGCGGTGGTCGTCTTCCCACCGCCGCTGCCGCCGCCGATCCAGAAGACGTGACGCAACCGCTCCCGCACCATGGCGAGGGGAGAGCTGGCGTCAGTGAAGTCGGTCTCCGCCGGATCGGCGTGAGTGGTGAGCGGCCTGGCGCCGCCGTTGTCATGCGGAGCGACCCTTGCGCTGTCCATGCGCTGCATAGGGTTGCCTCCCGGTGTGAGTTGGCTTTGCCCAGCTGTTGATCAGCCGGGCCTTTCCGCCGTGGACCCGAGTGGTCACGGCACATGATCATCATGATCCAGATAGAGGTGGTTTGTCTAACGCCTTTGCACTGCACGGGATCTGCCGCCGACGGCCTTCCGGAGCAGGGGCGCCCTGCTTTTCGATTCGCGGCGGACCCGGTAATCGTCCGTGGTAGGCAAACTCGTCTGTGACCTGCTGTTTTGGCGGGTGTCGGACAGATGACCTGCGAGAATGCGCGCGGTGGCGCGACGGTGCGGCCGGAGGGCGGCTTGCGATCCGCCTCTGATCGGCCTGTTAGTGGAACGTTCCGAGGCAAATAGTGACCCTCGAAATTTCTCCTCGCCTTCGAAATGACGGCGCCCTGCTGACGGAGGCGTCGAAGGAGTTTCGGCCTGTCGGATACCGCAGACAGACCGATGTCCACATGTGGGAGGCGATCCGGAAGGTCCACGGATATTGCGGAGGAGGATCCGCTGCGCGCCTCGGCCGGTCCAGAAGCCCGATCGCGCCCTCGGCATGTGCCGCCGGCCAATGTTGCCTCTCGGGACGGTGAGTCCAGAGTGGCCGAGCGAACCCTTCCGGACCAAATCACCCTAAGTGACACTTCAACTCCGGAGAGGCGCCGCGTCCGGCGGTGCGACCCCGGAAGCGCTCGGCCGTCTTCCCGCCGTCTGTGAGCCGCGCCGTTTGGCGGCGCGGTCGCGGGGAGCCCGGACGACCTTGAGGAGGAAGCTGTGCATCTGACCCCGCACGAGCAGGAGCGCCTGATGATCCATGTGGCCGCCGACGTGGCGGCCGGGCGCCGGGCTCGTGGGCTCCGGCTGAACTATCCCGAAACGGTGGCGCTGCTGACCGCGCACGTGCTCGAAGGGGCCAGGGACGGCAGGACCGTCCGCGAACTGATGGCCTCGGGGCGGGGCGTGCTCACGCGCCGCGAGGTGATGCAGGGCGTGCCCGAGATGATCGAGATGATCCAGGTGGAGGCGACCTTCCCGGACGGCACGAAGCTGGTGACCATCACCGACCCCATCCCGGCGCGGCCCGACGTCACCGCGCCCGGGCAGGTCGCGCACCCCGAGCAGGCGGAGCCTGTGGGGATCAACGACGGGCTGCCGGTGACGAGGGTGGAGGTCCGCAACTCCGGCGACCGCGCGGTGCAGGTCGGCTCGCACTACCACTTCTACGAGGTGAACCCGGCGCTGGAGATCCGGCCGGTACCGGTGGCGGCGGAGGCGGAACCCGACCGGGAGTGCGCGTACGGCAAGCGCCTGAACATACCCGCGGGCAAGTCGCGGCGCTTCGAGACCGCCTGCCGGGTCGAGGTCGATCTGGTTCCGCTGCAGGGAGAGCGCAAGGTCATGGGGCTTCGCGGGATGGTCGGAGGCGAGCTGCGTGACTGAGCCCGAGGTGTGCCGCCCCCGGCTGGAGCGCGCGGAGTACGCCGACCTGTACGGGCCCACCGCGGGCGACCGGATCCGGCTCGCCGACACCGACCTGTGGATCGAGATCGACGAGGACTGGGCGGGCGGCCCGGGGCACAGCGGTGACGAGGTGGTGTTCGGCGGCGGCAAGGTGATCCGCGAGTCGATGGGCCAGTCCCGGGTGTCGCGCGCCGAAGGCGCCCCCGACACGGTGATCACCGGGGCGGTGGTCCTGGACCACTGGGGCGTCGTCAAGGCGGACGTCGCGCTGCGCGACGGTGACATCGTCGCCCTGGGCAAGGCGTACAACCCCGAGACCATGAACCGGCGCCACGACGACCACGCGGTCGCCACCGACATCGTGATCGGCCCGGAGACCGAGATCATCGCCGGCAACGGCAAGATCCTCACCGCGGGCGGGGTGGACACCCACGTCCACTTCATCTGCCCCGAGCAGCTCGACGAGGCGCTCGGCTCGGGCGTGACGACGCTCATCGGCGGCGGTACGGGGCCCGCCGAGGGGAGCAAGGCCACCACCGTCACGTCGGGCTCCTGGCACATCACCTCCCTGCTGGAGGCGCTGGACGGCTCGGCCGTCAACATCGGGCTGCTCGGCCAGGGCGCGACGATGTCCGCGGACTCCATGCGGGACCAGCTCGGCGCGGGGGTCATCGGGTTCAAGGTGCACGAGGACTGGGGCGCCACCCCCGCCGTCATCGACGCCTGCCTGCGGGTCTGCGAGGAGTCGGGCGCGCAGCTGGCCATCCACGCCGACACCCTCAACGAGGCCGGTTCCCTGGAGAGCACGCTGGAGGCCATCGCGGGCCGCTGCATCCACGCCTTCCACGTGGAGGGAGCGGGCGGCGGACACGCCCCGGACATGATCGAGATGGCGTCCCGGCGCAACGTGCTGCCCGCGTCCACCAACCCCACCCGGCCGCTGACGGTCAACACCGTCACCGAGCACATCGACATGCTGATGGTCTGCCATCACCTCAACCCGAAGGTCACGGAGGACCTGGCCTTCGCCGAGTCGCGGATCCGGCCGTCGACGATGGCGGCCGAGGACGTCCTGCACGACATGGGCGCCATCTCCATCATGTCCTCCGACGCCCAGGCGATGGGGCGCATCGGCGAGATGGTCCTGCGGACCTGGCAGACCGCGCACGTGATGAAGCGGCAGCGTGGCCCGCTGGACGGCGACGGGGCCGCAGACAACCTGCGGGCCCGCCGCTACGTCGCCAAGTACACCATCAACCCCGCCGTCGCCCAGGGCATCGCCCACCGGGTCGGCTCGGTGGAGACCGGCAAGCTCGCCGACCTGGTCCTGTGGGAGCCGGCGTTCTTCGGCGTCAAGCCCTACCTGGTGATCAAGGGCGGGCAGATCGCCTGCGCGCAGGTCGGGGACGCCAACGCCGCCGTCCCGACCCCGCAGCCGGTGCTTCCCCGCCGCATGTTCGGCGCCCTCGGGCAGGCCCCGGGCGGCAACTCGGTCACCTTCGTCACCGAACGGTTCGCCGGAGGCGTGCCCGGCCTCCGCAAGCCCTTCGAGACCATCACCGGCACCCGGGGGCTGACCAAGGCCGACATGCGCGAGAACGACGCCCTCCCGCGCATCGAGGTCGACCCCGACAGCTTCACCGTGGTGATCGACGGCAGCGGGGGAGCGGCCGAGCAGGACGACCGGAGCCGGGACGTCAACGTGGAGGTCGGCGAGGACGCGGTCACGCCGGCCTACCGGACCGAACTGCCCATGGCCCAGCGGTACTTCCTGTTCTGACCGGTCCCCACCCCTTGGAGCCACGTTGAGCCCGGTGTCGCTTCTGATCCTCGGTGACGGGCGTTTCCCCTCCGGAGGCCACGCGCACTCCGGAGGCGCCGAGGCCGCCGTCACCGCCGGACGCGTCCGCGACGCCGCGACCCTGGAGGACTTCTGCCGCGGGCGGCTGGCCACCGCCGGCCTGGTCGCGGCCTCGCTGGCCGCCGCCGCGGCGGCCGGACACGACCCGCTGGTCCTGGACGACGCCGCCGACGCCCGCACACCCGCCCCGGCGCTGCGCCGGGCGGCGCGCAGGCTCGGACGGCAGCTGACGCGCGCCGTCCGCGCCGTCTGGCCCAGCCCCGAACTGGAGCACCTGGCAGCCGCACGTCCCGGCGGCGCGCACCAGCCCGTCGTGCTCGGCGTCGCCGCGCGCACGGCCGGGCTGACGCCGCGGAACGCCGCCCAGGCCGCCGCTTACGACAGCGTCAGCGCGCCGGTGACCGCCGCGGTACGCCTGCTCGGCCTGGACCCCTTCCAGGCCGCCGCCGTCGCCGCCCGCCTCGCCGGCGACATGGAGGACGTCGCCGCGGAGGCCGCCCGCCATGCCGCGCGCCTGCCGGTGGACGGGGTGGACGCGCTGCCCGCCGCGTCCGCGCCGCTCCTGGACATCACCGCCGAACAGCACGCGGCCTGGCCGGTACGCCTGTTCGCCAGCTGAAGATCGCCACACCCGGAGAGCACCATGCACCTGCACCGCACCGACCCGGTCATCGACGACATCATTCCCCCCGCCGCGGCCCGCTCCGGCGACCGTCCCCGCCCGCTGCGCATCGGCCTGGGCGGCCCGGTGGGCTCCGGCAAGACCGCCACCGTCGCCGCCCTGTGCAGGCGGCTGCGCGACACCCTGTCCATCGCGGTGGTGACCAACGACATCTACACCCGCGAAGACGCGGAGGCCCTGCTGCGCCAGGCGGTGCTGCCCCCCGAACGGATCACCGCCGTCGAGACCGGCGCCTGCCCGCACACCGCCATCCGCGACGACATCTCCGCCAACCTCGAAGCCGTCGAGGACCTCCAGGAACGGATCGGCTCCCTCGACCTCGTCCTGATCGAATCCGGCGGCGACAACCTCACCGCCACCTTCTCCAAGGGCCTGGTCGACCACCAGATCTTCCTCATCGACGTCGCGGGCGGCGACGACATCCCCCGCAAGGGCGGCCCCGGCGTCACCGCCGCCGACCTCCTGGTCATCAACAAGACGGACCTCGCCCCGCACGTCGGCGCGGACCTCGGCGCCATGGAACGCGACGCCAGGTCCGCGCGCGGCCCCCTGCCCGTCGTCCTCACCAGCGTCAAGGCCGACCACGGCGTCGACCCCATCGCGGACTGGGTCCGCCGCCGTCTCGCCGAGCAGGCCGCGGCCCGGGCATGACCGCGGCGCCGCCCGCTCCCTTCGGGCTGCACGCCACCGCCCGCCTCAGAGCCGAGGCGGCGGACGGAGTCACCGATCTGCCGCTGCTCCACGGCGACGGCCCGTTCGCGCTCCGGCGGCTCCGCCCGCGCGGCCCGCAGGCGCGCGTCTGCCTCCTGAACACCATGAGCGCCCCGCACAACGGCGACCGCCTGCGCGTCGAGGCCGTCGTCGGGCCGGGCGCCGACCTGCACGTCATCTCCGCCGCCGCCACCGTCGCACTGCCCGGACCGGCGCCCGGGCACGCCGTCCTCGACGTGGCGCTGAGCGTGGCGGACTCCGCGCGACTGCTCTGGCTGCCCGAACCCGTCATCTCCGCCACCGGAAGCGACCTGCGCCAGCGCATCCGCGTCGACCTGGCCCCCGGCGCACGGCTCGTCCTCGGCGAGCAGCAGATCCTCGGCCGCGCACACGAGCCGGCAGGACGGCTGGCCTGCCGCGTCACCGTCCGCCACGGCGGACGGACGCTGCTGGACCAGCACACCGTCTACGGTCCCGGCGCCCCCGGCTGGGACGGCCCCGCCGTGCTGGCCGGCAACCGCGCCGTCGGCCAGCTCCTCGTCATCGACCCCGCGTACCGAGACCTTCCGCCCGGCACGCGGATCCTCGACGACGTCCCGGCGCGCGCCCACGGCGTCGTCACCCCGCTCGCCGGCCCAGGCGTCCTCCTCACCGCCGTGGCCCCGGACGCCGGCGACCTCCGCCGCTGTCTCGACGCCGCGCTCCGCCACCTCGGCCTCGGGGCCGGCTGAGCCGGGGAGCCCGCACCGGATCAGCCCGACGACCCGGGCCGGGTGCCGGGTTCGGTGAGCTCGATGATGTTGCCGAGGTTGTCGCTGACGAACGCGACGCGCTGATCGATCTCCGCCACCGCCATGGGCCCGCCGATCAGGTCCGCTCCCAGGTCGCGCAGTTCGGAGACGGCCGCGTCGAGATCGGTGACGGCGAGGCAGAAGTGGTGCAGGCGCGCCGGGTCCATGCTCGACAGGACGTTGTCCGTGGGCGCCTGGCGGGTCGACGCGACCGCCATCAGTTCGATCTTGACGTCCCCGCGGACGAGGAAGACGAACGTCATGCCGTAGGTGTCGAACCGCCGGTCGACGGTGAAGCCGAGCGCGCGGGAGTACCAGTCGATGGTGGCGTCGAGGTCCGCGGGGGGAACGGTGATGCCGATGTGGTCGAGGGAGAAGGAAATGCTCATGCGGTCAACGTTCGCCGCGGGCCGGGCCGATTACCAGAGCCGGATCGACGGCGGAGTCCACGGCATGATGCCGGTATGGCTCATGTCGCGCTGTTCCACTCCGTCCTCGGGCTGCGCTCCGCCGAACTCGCCGCGGCCGAGCGACTGCGCCGCGCCGGGCATGAGGTCCTCGCACCGGACCTGTTCGGCGGCCGTACCGCGGCCACGCTCGACCAGGGATTCCGGATAGCCGACCAGGTCGGCTGGACGACGGTGGTCGAGCGCGCCCGCCAAGCCCTCCAGGCCATGCCGGACCGGACCGTGCTGGCCGGCCTCTCCATGGGCGCGGGCGTCGTCGGCGCCGTCTGGCCCGAGCGCCCCGACGCCGCCGGGGTCCTCCTGCTGCACGCCCCCGCCGAGATCCCGGCGTCCGTCCGGCCGGGCCTCCGGGTGCAACTGCACGCCGCCGAGCCGGACCCCTTCGCACCGCCCGAGCAGGTCGCCGCTCTGCGGCGGTCGGCCCGGACCGCCGGCGCCGAGCTGGAGATCTTCCGCTACCCGGGTGTCGGCCACTTCTACACCGACCCCGATCTCCCCGACCACGACTCCGCCGCGTCCGAGCTGACCTGGAGCAGAGTGCTCGACTTCCTCGCCTCGGCCTGAAGCCGCGCGCGACGAGGGGAGCGGCCGCCCGACGTCCGGGGTCCTCTGATCCGCTTTCCGGCCGGCTGGTCTTCCTGACAGGGCCCATTTCCGGGCGCGGTAAGGACCACGGCCGGGCGGAGGTACTCTCGGTGTCCGGCCGCGTGCATTGGGTGCCGGGAAATGATGTCGATTCGCTCTCACCTCATGGCGCGGCGGCATGAAACGCGTATCCGCGGGGACGCATCCGGGCCGAGCGGCGATCGCTTTCGTGCTTTCGGTGTGGCGGCACGAGTCCGTCGATCGTCGGCCTTGGCATAAGGAGAAGACAACAGAATGACCGTGTCGCAGCAGGAACCGACGCCCCCCGGAGACGACCTGCTCTCCTCCCCGTCCGATCGCGCGCACCGGATCCGCCGCGCCCTGGAGCGGCTGATCGGCGTGGCGGCGACGGAGGGCAACGCCGTGATGCCCCTGCGCAACGGGGACGAGATCTTCCCCCGGATGCTGGACGAGATCGCCGGGGCGCGGCGCACCATCGACATGATGACCTACGTGTACTGGCGCGGGGACATCGCCCACCGCTTCGCCGACGCGCTGTCGGAGCGCGCCCGCGCCGGGGTGCGGGTCCGGCTGCTGCTGGACGGCATCGGCGCCTGGCAGATCGAGAAAGACCTGGTGAGGCGGATGGAGCGGGCGGGCGTGACGGTCGCCTGGTTCCGCAAGCCCGTGTACGTGTCGCCGTTCAAGCAGAACCACCGGTGTCACCGGAAGGTCCTGGTGGTGGACGAGCGGGTGGCCTTCACCGGCGGGGTCGGCATCGCGGAGGAATGGTGCGGTGACGCCCGGGACGAGAGCGAGTGGCGCGACAGCCATTTCCGGGTCCGCGGGCCCGCGGTGGACGGGATCGCGGCCGCGTTCGCGCAGAACTGGGCCGAGTGCCACGACATGCTGTTCGACGACCGCGACCGCTTCGTCGGCCACGAACCGGCCGGCGACGCCGTGGTGCAGGTGGTGCGGGGGTCGGCCAGCGTCGGCTGGCAGGACATGCAGACCCTTCTGCGCGTCGTCCTGCAGCTGGCCGAGCGGCGGCTACGGGTGGCCTCCGCCTATTTCGCGCCCGACGACTACTTCGTCAACCTGCTGTGCGAGACCGTCGCCCGCGGGGTCGAGGTGGAAATGCTCCTCCCGGGCCCGCACGCCGACAAGCGCGTGAGCCGCCTGGCGAGTCAGCGCCATTACGAGGACCTTTTGAAGTGCGGCGTGCGCATTAACCAGTTCCAGCCGTCGATGCTGCACACGAAAATCCTCACCATGGACGGAATGGTCTCGCTCATCGGGTCCACGAACTTCAACCGGCGGTCCCTCGATCACGACGAGGAGGTCATGCTGGCCGTGATCGACAAGGATCTGACCGCGACCCTGGACGCCCATTTCGAGGAGGATCTCGCGCGCAGCGAGCGGGTCGACCACGCCCGGTGGGCCCGGCGCTCCGTGGCGCAGCGCGCCAAGGAACTGTCGATCACGCCCATCCGCCGTTTCCTCTAGGAGGGCGGTCGTCCACCGGCCCGGGAAGGGCCCTGAAGCGGTGCGGGGTGAAGGTCGTGCCGTCCACGAGGAGGTCGCAGCGGTCGACCGTGGCGTCGGCGGCGAAGTGGGCCTGCTCGCGGACGGCCCAGTCCTCCCAGGCCCCGGCGTACTCGGGGCCGTCCCGGTCGAGGGCGCGGGCGCGGCGCAGGTCATACGGCGCGTCGATCCAGATCCGGTAGGCGGCGGGCGCCTTCGCCCAGGCGGAGCCGACGCCCTCGACGAGCAGCACGGGAGCGGGCGGGACGCTCTCCTCGGGGCCGTAGCGGTCGTGGCGCCAGTCGTAGCGGCGCAGCACGGCGGGCCGCCCGTCCCGCAGCGGGTCCAGCACCGCGTGCCGGAGGGGGCGCCACCAGGTGAGCGGGTCCGCGTCCCACGGCACCCGGAAATCGTCCGACCGGACGACCGGGGCGCCGACCAGGACCTCCGCCAGGTGGCCCGCGAACGTGGACTTGCCCGCGCCGCTCGGGCCGTCCACCGCGACGACCCGCACCGGGCCGCAGGACGGCGGCAGCGCGAGCAGCCGCGCGGCGAGCGCGGCGTAGGTCACGCTGGAGGACCCTCCTCCGGGGTGGGACACGGGAGACGGCGGCACGGACGGCATACTTCCAGGTACCCGGGCCCGCCCGAGAACGGAGCCGTCCCCCCGGAGCCCCGAGAAGGAGAACGCCCCTTGCCCGGACCGCTCGAAGGCGTCGTGATCGTCGACCTCAGCCGCGTCGTGGCGGGCCCGCAGGCCACCATGACGCTCGCCGACCTCGGCGCTCGCGTGATCAAGGTCGAGCAGCCCGGCACCGGGGACGAGACGCGGGGGTGGGGCCCGCCGTTCGCGGGCGCGGACCGCGTGAGCACCTACTACCTGTCGATCAACCGGAACAAGGAGTCGATCACCCTCGACCTGAAGTCGGACGAGGGCCGGGACGTCCTCGCCCGGCTCGTCCGGCACGCCGACGTGCTGGTGGAGAACTTCCGGGCGGGGGTGCTCGACCGGCTCGGCTTCCCGGTGGAGCGGCTGCACGAGCTGAACCCGGGGCTGGTCGTCCTGTCCATCACCGGGTTCGGGCACGACGGGCCCGAGGGCGGACGGCCCGGCTACGACGCGATCATGCAGGGCGAGGCGGGGATCATGAGCGTGACGGGGCCGCCCGGCACGCCGAGCAAGGTGGGCCTGTCGATCGCCGACATCCTCGCCGCGGGCAACGGCGTCGCGGGCGTGCTGGCCGCCCTGTACGAGCGGACCCGCACCGGGCGCGGGGCCGTCGTCCGCACCTCGCTGCTGGCGTCGGTGGTCGGGGCCCACATGTTCCAGGGGACGCGCTGGACCGTCGCCCGGGACGTCCCCGAGTCGGTCGGCAACGACCACCCGTCCATCGCCCCCTACGGGACGTTCCGCTGCGCGGACGGGCAGATCCAGATCGGGGTCGCCAACCAGAACCTGTGGCGCAGGTTCGCGCCGATCGTCGGCCTGGACCCGGACGACGCCCGCTACGCGACGATCCCCGACCGCGCGGCCCGGCGCGCCGAGCTGACCGCCGACATCGAGCGGGCCCTCGCGGCCGGCACGCGCGACGCCTGGCTCGCGCGGTTCGGCGAGGCGGGCGTCCCGGCCGGGGCGATCCGGTCGATCGACGAGGTGTACGAGTGGGAGCAGACCCGCTCGCAGGGCCTGGTCGTCGAGGTGGACCACCCCCAGCTCGGCCCGATCGAGCTGCCGGGGCCGCCGCTGCGCTTCGACGGCGCGCCGCGGCGCGAGCACACCGCGCCGCCGCTGCTGGGCGAGCACACCGGCGCGGTCATGGCCTGGCTGGAGGAACGGGAGAACGAGGAAAGGGGCGAGTGATGGATCTGCTCGGCGGGACGGGCGGCCCGGTGCGGATCGCCGGACGGGAGCTGCCACGCGACGAGCTGCTCGGCCGGGCGTCCGCCGTCGCCGCGGAGATCCGGGGCGCGGACGCGGTCGCCGTGCACGCCACGGCGTCCCTGGAGACGGTCGCGGCGGTCGTGGGCGGCCTCCTCGCGGGCGTCCCGGTGGTGCCGCTGCCCCCCGACTCCGGGCCCGCCGAGCGCGCCCACATCCTCGGCGACTCCGGCGCGGACCTGATCCTCGCGGACGGGGCGACGGAGGCGTCCGTGACGGAGCCGCCGCTCCTCCCGGTCGACCGGTTGCCGAGCGGCGGGAGCGGTGGGAGCGGCGGGCACGCGGAGGTCCCCGCCGACGCGACCGCCCTGATCCTCTACACGAGCGGGACGACGGGCGCGCCGAAGGGCGTGCTGATCTCGCGGAGCGCCATCGCCGCCGGGCTCGACGCCCTCGCCGAGGCGTGGGCCTGGACGCCCGGCGACGTCCTGGTCCACGGGCTTCCGCTGTTCCACGTGCACGGGCTCGTTCTCGGCGTTCTCGGGCCCCTGCGGGTCGGGTCGCCCCTCGTCCACACCGGGCGTCCGAGGCCGGAGCTCTACGCGGCGGCGGCGCGGGACGACGGCGGCAGCCTGTTCTTCGGCGTCCCCACCGTCTGGTCGAGGACGGCGGCGGACCCGTCCACCGCCGAGGCCCTGCGCGGCGCTCGGCTGCTGGTGTCCGGCAGCGCGCCGCTGCCCGTGCCCGTGTTCGAGCGGCTCTCGGCCCTCACCGGGCACCGCCCGGTGGAGCGGTACGGCATGACCGAGACGCTCATCACGGTCAGCGCCCGCGCGGAGGGCGACCGGCGCCCCGGCTACGTCGGCACGCCGCTGCCCGGCGTGGAGACCCGCCTGGCCGCGGAGGACGGCTCGGCCGTCCCGCCGGACGGGGAGACGCCCGGGGAGCTGCACGTCCGCGCGCCGCTGCTGTTCAAGGGCTACCTCAACCGGCCGGAGGCGACCGCGGAGTCGTTCACGTCGGACGGCTGGTTCCGCACCGGCGACATCGCCACGATCGGCCCGGACGGCTGGCACCGGATCGTGGGGCGCGCGTCCACCGACCTGATCAAGAGCGGCGGCTACCGGATCGGCGCCGGGGAGATCGAGAACGCGCTGCTCGCCCACCCCGCCGTGCGGGAGGCCGCCGTCGTCGGGACGCCGCACGACGACCTCGGCGAGCAGGTCACGGCCTACGTCGTCGCCGACGGGGTCGGCGAGAGGCAGCTCATCGACTTCGTGGCCGAGCGCCTGTCGGTGCACAAGCGGCCCCGCGTCGTCCACCTGGTCGGCTCCCTGCCCCGCAACGCCATGGGCAAGGTCGTCAAGAGCCGGCTGAGCGAGCTCTAGGGGAGGAGCTCGGCGAGGACGGGCCGGACCAGGCCGCGGGCGAACGACTCGGGGGGGTCCTCGGACTCCGCGAAGTAGAGCAGGAACCCCTGCTGGAAGCAGGCGCCCATCAGCAGGGCCGCCGCGGCCTGCGTGTCGGCGGTCGGGGCCACCCGGCCGAGCTCGCGTTCGGCGTCCAGGTAGCGGGCCAGCGCGCGCACCGGCTCGTGCGGGCCCGCGCCGTACTCGCGCAGCGACTCGCGGGTCGCGTGCAGCAGCCGCGGCTGCGCCGCCATCGAGACCATCATCGGGAACGAGCGCCGGTAGAAGCCCAGCGCGCCGTGCACGATCCTGACGAGGTTCGCCTCGACGGTCTCCTCGCCCGGGACGCCCATCGAGGTGAACGGCGGCATGCGCTCCTTCAGGACGCGCAGCATCAGCTCGTCCTTGTCGCGGAAGTGCTTGTAGAGCAGCGCCTCGGAGTAGCCGGCCGCCTTCGCGATCTCCTTGGTGGTGGCGCGGGCGACCCCGTGCCGCCGCATGACGTCCGCCGCGGCGTCGAGGATCCGTTCGCGCGCGTCGCTCAATGAGGCCCCCTTGACAGGTGAGTGAACGCTCACCATGCTAGAGGTTAGTAAGCACTCACTCACCCCCTTTCGCAACGATTCCCAGGAGGACCCGATGAAGCTCACGGTGTTCGGGGCGACCGGCGGCACCGGCGTCCAGGTCGTCCGGCGCGCGCTGGACGCCGGGCACGAGGTGACCGCCGTCGTCCGCGACCCCGCCGCCCTGCCCGGCGAGGTCCGCGCCTGCGCCGACGTCGTCCAGGCCGACGTCATGGACCCGGCGGCGATCGAGGAGGCGGTCCAGGGCCGCGACGCCGTCGTCACCGCGATCGGCACCCGCGACGGCCGCCGGCCGACCAGCGTCTGCGCGGCCAGCGCGGGCGCCATCATCGCGGCCATGCGGGCGGCCGGGGCCGAGCGGTTCGTGCTGACCAGCGCGTCCGGGCTCCACGCCGGACCGGGCGACGACCCGCTCACCCGGTTCGTGGTCAAGCCGCTCGTCCTGGGCCCGCTCCTCAAGCACGCGTTCGCCGACATGCGCGCCGCCGAGGCCGTCACCCGCGAGAGCGGCCTCGCCTGGACGATCGTCCGCCCGCCGCGCCTCACCGCCGGCCCCGGCAACGGCCGCTACCGCAAGGCCGCCGACCGCAACGTCCTCGGCGGCCTGTCGATCGCCCGCACCGACCTCGCCACCGCGCTCCTCGACGTGGCGGGCGACCTGTCCACCGTCCGGCACGTCATCAGCGTCGCGGGCTGAGGCCGCGGCATGACACCTGTCACGCCGATCACCTGACGGCGCGCGTCCCGGACCGGTGACACGCGCTTCTACCGGGGCGCACGCGCGGGCGCGAGGCTGGGGCCATGGAGACGAACCCGGCGATCCGCGTCGACGGCCTGCGGCAGCGGTACGGGGACTTCGAGGCCGTCGCCGGGATCTCGTTCGAGGTCGCGCCGGGGGAGCTGTTCGCGCTGCTCGGCACGAACGGCGCGGGCAAGACCACCACCCTCGAAACGCTGGAGGGGCACCGGACCGTCCACGAGGGCACGGTCCGCGTCCTCGGCCACGACCCGCACCGGGAGCGCCGCCGGGTCCGGCCGCGCATGGGCATCATGCTGCAGGACGGCGGCTTCTTCGCCGACCTCACCGTCGCCGAGACCGTCGACCACTGGCGCGGCTTCACCCCCGCCGCGCGGGCGCGCGACGAGGCCGTCGCCCTGGCGGGGCTCGCCGAGAAGGCGGGCGTGCGGGTGCGGCAGCTCTCCGGCGGCCAGAAGCGCCGCCTCGACCTCGCGCTCGCCCTGCTCGGCAGGCCCGACGTCCTGTTCCTGGACGAGCCGACGAGCGGCATGGACCCCGAGGCCCGGCGCGCGACCTGGGACATCGTCCGGGACGTGGTGGCGGGCGGCACGGCCGTTCTGCTCACCACCCACTACCTGGAGGAGGCCGAGCACCTCGCCGACCGGCTCGCGATCCTGCACCGGGGCCGGATCGAGGCGTCCGGGACGGTCGCCGACGTCGTCGCCGGGCACGGCGACCGCATCGAGTTCCGGCTGCCCGAGCGCGTCCAGGTCGCCGAACTGCCCCCGCTGCGGGGCGCCCGCGCCGACGTCCGGGTGGAGGGCGGGCGCGCCGTCGCGTCCTACGCCCTGCCCTCCGGCGACGGCGACCGGGACGGCGACGCCCCGGGGCTCCAGTCGGGGCTCTACGAGCTGCTGCGCTGGGCCGACCGGGAGGGCGTCCGGCTGGACGGCCTGCGGGCGCGCAGCGCCTCCCTCGAAGACGTCTTCCTGCGCACCGCCGAAGGAGCCTCCCGATGATCCTCCCCTCGATGAGCTCCGCCGCGGTG
This sequence comes from Actinomadura sp. NPDC048021, assembly GCF_040653135.1. Lineage (NCBI taxonomy): Bacteria > Bacillati > Actinomycetota > Actinomycetes > Streptosporangiales > Thermomonosporaceae > Actinomadura > Actinomadura sp. NPDC048021. Next base: position 62,037 of record NZ_JBEZJQ010000026.1, on the reverse strand, counting down.
CTGCGCGTCGCCCGGCTCGACCTCGTCCTGCTCTGGCGGAACCGGACCGCCCTGTTCACCGTCGCCGGCCTGCCCGTCCTGTTCGCGGCCATGCTCGTCCCGGTCCGCGGCGAGAGGATCGACGGCGTCGACGGCGCCCTCCTGCAGGGCACCGGCCACCTGGGGTTCTTCCTGGTCTTCGCCGTCTTCATGAACCTCGTCAACGTGCTCACCGCCCGCCGCGAGGACCGCACGCTCAAGCGGCTGCGCGGCACCGCCCTGTCGGACGCGGAGATCACCGCCGGCAGCGTCCTCACCGCGACCGCGCTGTACGCGGTGCAGGCCGCGGCGCTGCTGGTCCTGCTCGGCGCCGCGATGGGCGGCCGGATCCCCGCCGACCCCGTCCTGGTGCTGGCCGGGCTCGCGGGCGGCGCCGCCGTGTTCGCGACGCTGGCGTTCGCCGTCTCGGGGATCACGCCGAACGCGGAGCTGGCGCAGCTCACCGTCCTGCCGATCATGTTCGGCTGCATGCTCGGGGCCGGCGTCATGTTCCCGATGGGCGGCCTGCCCGGATGGGTCCAGGAGGCCTGCCGGTGGGTGCCGCTCAGCCCCGTCGTGGAGATCGTCCGGACGGGGTACTTCGGCCAGGACTTCGTGCACCGCCCCGGACACCCGTCCGTCGGCATCGCGGAAGGCTGGCTCAGCTGCGTGCGGCCGTTCTTCCTCCTGGCCTTCTGGGCCGCGTTCGGACGCCTGCTGGCCACCCGCTGGTTCCGGTGGGAGCCGCGCCGCGCCTGACGCGCCGCGGGGCCCCGTTACAGTGCGATGCGAGGAGGAACGGAACCATGGCGGTCGCGACCACGGCGGACATCGAGGAACAGGCCGCCCGCAAGCTGGAGCGGTACAGGCGGGTGACGTACCGCTCGTTCATGTTCGCCGCCGTCGGCTTCGTCCTGCCGGGCCTGTACGGCCTCGAAGAGGCGTACACCGACGGCGACGCGGCCGTGCCGGTGATCGTCGCGGCCGTCGCGGGGCTCGCGGTGCTCGCCTGGTACTACGCGCGCCTCGTCCGGGCGGGGCTCGAAGGCACGACGTCCAGGCGCGACGCCGTGGGAAGCGGCGCCGTCGCCGGAGCCCTGAGCCTGATGCTGCTCACCAGCCCGTGGTTCAGCGTCATCCCCGTCTTCTGGGTCTCGGCCGTGGTGCTGTCCCCGATGGGACGGAGGCGGATCGCCGCGCTGTGCGCGGGCACCGGGGCGTACTGCGGGGCGGTGGGCACGGTCGCCGCGGAGCGCCTGTACCCCGACGGCGACGCCCCCTGGTACGCGATCTTCCCGGTGCTGTTCGCCCTGTACACCGCGATCTCCGGGTTCGTCGTGTTCGTCAACCGGTACCAGCGGCGCATGTGGGAGCTGCACCAGGAGGCCTACGCGGCGCGCGACGCCCTCGCCCGGCTCGCGGTCACCGAGGAGCGGCTCCGCTTCTCCCGCGACCTGCACGACCTGCTCGGCCACAGCCTGTCCCTCATCGCGGTGAAGAGCGAGCTGGCCAAGCGGACGGTGCGCGACGACCCCGACCGGGCGGGCGCCGAGATGGCCGACGTCCAGCACGCCGCGAGGGAGGCGCTCCGGGAGGTCCGCGCCGCCGTCCGCGGCTACCGGGCCGTGGAGCTGGACGCCGAACTGGCCGGGGTGCGGGCCGTGCTGGAGGCCGCCGGGGTGCGCTGCGAGATCGGCCGCCCGCCGGACGGGCTGCCGCCGGAGGTCGGCTCGGTGCTCGCCTGGGTGATCCGCGAGGGCGCCACCAACGTCATCAAGCACAGCGAGGCGAGGAACTGCGCGATCTCGCTCGTCGTGTACGGCGGCCCCGCTCCCGGCGGCGTCCCCTACGGTGACTCCGTGGTCCTGGAGATGCGCAACGACGGCGTCCGCGGCGCCGAGACCGCCGGGGGCTCGGGCCTGACCGGCCTCGCCGAACGCGTCGCCGTGCTCGGCGGCGAGATCACCGCCGGCAGGCACGGCCGCGACGGGTTCCTGCTGCGCGCCGCCGTTCCCCTCCCGCCCGCGCACGAGCGCGGCGGCGGAACGGACGCCGGTCAGGCGCTCACGGCCGGGCGGCCCGCGTGATCCGTGTCCTGCTCGCCGACGACGAGCACCTCATCCGCGGCGCCGTCGCCGCCCTCCTCGGCCTGGAGCCCGACCTGGAGGTCGTCGCCGAGGTCGGCCGCGGCGACGCGGTCGGCGCCGCGGTCGCCGCGCACGACCCCGACGTGGCCGTCCTCGACATCGAGATGCCGGGCGCGGACGGCCTCGCCGTCGCCGAGGAGCTGCACGCCGCCGGCGCCCGCTGCGCGGTGTGCATCCTTACGAGCTTCGGCCGCCCCGGCTACCTGCGCCGCGCCATGTCCGCCGGGGTCCGCGGCTTCGTCGCCAAGGACGCCCCCACCGACGAGCTCGCCAGCGCCATCCGCAAGATCCACGGCGGCGGCCGGTACCTGGACGCCGAGCTGGCCGCCAGCGCGATGGCCGCCGGGGACAACCCGCTCTCCGAGCGCGAGCGCGACGTCCTCCGCCTCGCCGGGGCCGGCGCCGAGACCGCCCGCATCGCGGCCGACCTGCACCTGTCGGAGGGCACCGTCCGCAACTACCTGTCCACCGCGATGGCCAAGATGGGCGAGCCCACCCGCGTCCGCGCCGCCCGCGCCGCCCTCGACATGGGCTGGATCTGATCGGGAGGCCGTGCCGGCGGCGCCGTGCACGCCGGGCCGGGGGCCTAGGCTTGGGGCGTGAGCGAGCCATTGGTCGAGCGCATGCAGGGATTCGGCGAGACGATCTTCGCTGAGATGTCGGCTCTCGCCGTCCGGACCGGGGCCATCAATCTGGGCCAGGGCTTCCCGGACACCAGCGGTCCGCCGCGGATGCTGGAAACGGCCGTCGAGGCCGTCCGGGCGGGCGCGAACCAGTACCCGCCCGGCCCCGGACTGCTCGAACTCCGGGAGGCCGTGGCGGCGCAGCGGCGGGAGCGGTACGGGCTGTCGTTCGACCCGGCGACCGAGGTGTTCGTGACGGTCGGGGCCACCGAGGGGATCGCCGCGTCCGTGCTGGCGCTGGCGGGGCCGGGCGACGAGGTCGTCGTGTTCGAGCCGTACTACGACTCCTACGCGGCCGTGATCGCGCTCGCCGGGGCCGTCCGCAGGCCCGTCACGCTGCGCCCGGTGGAGGGGCGCTTCACCTTCGACCCGGCCGAGCTGCGCGCCGCCGTCGGCCCCCGCACCCGGGCGATCCTGGTGAACTCGCCGCACAACCCGGCCGGCACCGTGTTCACGCGGGACGAGCTGGAGGCCATCGCGGACGTCTGCCGCGAGCGCGACCTGGTGGCGATCACCGACGAGGTGTACGAGTACCTGACGTTCGACGAGACCGAGCACGTCCCGCTGGCGACGCTCGACGGCATGCGCGAGCGGACGGTGTCGGTGTCGTCCGCGGGCAAGTCGTTCTCCGTCACCGGATGGAAGACCGGGTGGGTGACGGCGCCCGCCCCCTACATCCGGGCCGTCCAGACCGTGAAGCAGTTCCTCACCTACGCGGTCAGCGCCCCCTACCAGCACGCCGCCGCGTACGCGCTGCGCAACGAGATCCCGTGGGTCGAGGAGCTGCGCAAGTCGCTCCAGGCCAAGCGGGACCGGCTCATCACCGGCCTGGAGGCGGCCGGGTTCGCGACCTGCCGCCCGCAGGGCACCTACTTCGTGCAGGCCGACATCCGCCCGCTCGGCTTCACCGACGGCAGGGAGCTGGCCCGCGCGCTGCCGGAGAAGGCGGGCGTCGTCGCGATCCCGAGCCAGGTGTTCTACGACCACGCCGAGGCGGGCGCCCACTTCGTCCGGTTCGCCTTCTGCAAGAAGGACGAGGTCATCGACGAGGCGGTCAGCCGTCTCGCGCGCCTGCGCTGAGGCCTCCCCGCTCCGCGGGCGCCGGGGAGAACCGCCGGAACTTGACGAAGAAACGGCGTTCGTTGGGCGGAATTCGCCCGTGAGGGGCGGCCGCCGCGCGGGTTAGCGTCCGTCCCGTGACCTGGGGCCATGCGGGCGGACGCAGCGGTGGACACGGCGGCGAGCGGATCCTGATCGCCCTCGGCGGGAACGCCATGACGGCGCCGGACGGCAGCGCGACCCCGGACGCGCAGGCGGCCGCGATCGAGGCCGCGATGGCGCCCGTGGCGGACCTGGTCGCGGCGGGCGCGCGGGTCGCGCTCACGCACGGCAACGGCCCCCAGGTCGGCAACCTGCTGATCAAGAACCAGCTGGCGTCGGCGGTGGTGCCGCCCGTCCCGCTGGACTGGTGCGGCGCGCAGACCCAGGCCACCGTCGGCGTGATGGTCATGAACGCGCTGGAGCGGGCGCTGGCCGCGCGGGGCGCCGCCCGCCCGGTGTCGACCGTGGTGACGCGGACGCTGGTGGACGCCGCCGACCCCGGGTTCGCGGCCCCCGCCAAACCGATCGGCCGGTACTTCCCCGAGGCGGAGGCCCGCCGCTCGATGGCGCTCGGGCAGGTGTGGAAGCGGTTCGGGGACCGGGGCTGGCGGCGCGTCGTCGCCTCGCCCGAGCCGCTGGAGATCCTGGACGCCGACGCGGCGGCCGTGCTGCTGGACGCCGGGCACGTCGTGGTCGCCGCGGGCGGCGGGGGAGTGCCCGTCGCCCGGTCGGACGGGGTGCTGCGCGGCGTCGAGGCCGTCGTCGACAAGGACCTGGCCGCGCAGCTGCTGGCGCGCCGCCTGGAGGCGACCACCCTCGTGATCGCCACCGACGTGGAGAACGCGATGACCGGGTTCGGGACGCCGCGGGCCCGCCCGCTGCACCGCACGACGGTCGCGGAGCTGACGGAGCTGGCCGCCGCGGGGCACTTCGCCGGCGGCAGCATGGGCCCGAAGGTCGAGGCGGTGCGGCGGTTCGTCGCGTCCGGCGGGCGGCGCGCCGCGATCGCCTCGCTGGCCCGGCTCGGCGACGCCGCGCACGGCAGGGCCGGGACGGTCGTCGAGGGCTGACCCCGGGTAGAGACCGATCAACACAGCAGGTGAGGAGCGATGACGGTGCCCGATCCGATCGAAGTCCGCAAGATCCCCATCGAGAGCGTGACCGACGCGTCCGGGCTGGCCCGGCTGATCGACGACGGCGTGCTGGAGGCCGACCGGGTCCTCGCGGTCGTCGGCAAGACCGAGGGCAACGGCGGCGTGAACGACTACACGCGGCTGCTCGCCGACCGGGCGTTCCGCGAGGTGCTCCTCGCGAAGGGCACCCGCACCGCGGACGAGGTGGCGCGGGTCCCGCTGGTGTGGTCGGGCGGCACGGACGGGGTGCTCAGCCCGCACGCGACCGTCTTCGCGACCGCCGACCCCGCCCGCGTCCCCGCAACCGACGAGCCGCGGCTGTCGGTCGGCGTCGCGATGAGCGAGGTCATCCTGCCCGAGGACATCGGCCGCCCCGCGATGGTGGAGACCGTCGCCGCCGGCGTGCGCGAGGCCATGAAGACCGCCGGGATCGACGATCCGGCCGACGTCCACTACGTGCAGACGAAGACGCCGCTGCTCACCCTCGACACGATCAACGACGCCAGGAAGCGCGGCCGCGACGTGGTCACCGAGGACACCCTCAAGTCGATGGACATCTCCAACTCCACGACCGCGCTCGGCATCGCGGTCGCGCTCGGCGAGATCGAGCCGCCGTCCGCCGGGCAGATCCACAGGGACCTGTCGCTGTACTCGTCGGTGGCGTCGTGCTCGTCCGGCGTCGAGCTGGACCGGGCGCAGATCGTGGTCGTCGGCAACGTGCGCGGCATCGGCGGCCGGTACCGGGCCGGGCACGGGGTGATGAAGGACGCGCTCGACGCCGACGGGATCTGGGACGCCGTCCGGTCGACGGGCCTGGACCTGCCCGAACGGCCCCGCACGTCCGACCTCGGCGACCGGCTCGTCAACGTGTTCATCAAGTGCGAGGCCGACCCGCGGGGCTCGGTCCGGGGCCGCCGCAACATCATGCTGGACGACTCCGACGTGCACTGGCACCGGCAGATCAAGGCGTGCGTGGGCGGCGTCGCCGCGTCCGTCACCGGCGACCCGGCGGTGTTCGTGTCGGTCGCGGCGGTGCACCAGGGGCCCTCGGGCGGCGGCACCGTCGCGGCCATCGCCGACCTCGGGTGAGCGCGCCGCGGACGCGGAGAGTATCCGCGGAGTAGCCCCTCGCGGTCGCCGGAGGCTATAGCCTTCCTGGCGTGTCCGGACTGACCATTCCCGAACCACAGTTCCCCGGGGACGACGGAAGCGCCGATCCCCGGTTGTGCGAGGCGCTCGCCGGGTACGCGTCCGGCCGCGTCGGCGTGCACGCGGTGCTGCGGCGGCTCCAGGGCGCGCGGCTGCTGGTGCCGATCGTCGCCGTCCTCACCGAGGAGGAGCCCGCGGCGCCCGGCGAGCTGCGGCGGGAGAAGTCGAGCGACATGGCGCTGCCCACCCTGATCGGCGACGACGGGCGGCGCGGCGTGCTCGGCTTCACCTGCACCGAGACGATGAAGGCCTGGCGCGCCGACGCCCGCCCGGTCGCGGTGCGGGCCGGCGACGCCTGCCGCGCCGCCCTCGACGAGGGGGCCGACGCCCTGGTCGTGGACGTGGCGGGCCCGGTCCCGTTCGCCGTGGACGGGCTGCGCCTGCACCTGCTCGCCGACGGCCGCCCGATCCCGCCGCCGCACGAGGACCCCGACATCCTCGCCGCGGTCGAGGCCGCGTTCGGCTCCGACCCCTCCGTCAGCGGGGTCCGCGTCGTCGAGGGCACCTCCGCGGAGATCGCCGTCCGGTTCGCCGTCGTGCCCGGGCACGACGAGCGGGGCACCGTCCAGCGGGTCTCCGACCGCCTCGCCGAACTCCTGCGCGGCCGGATCGTCGGCGGCGTCGAACTGAACGTCCTGCGCAGGTAGGCCCCCCGGACGGGCGGCCGGGGCGCGATTAATCGCTGGCCTCCGCCGCGGCCGCTCTGCGACCCTGGCGCCATGATCGACGTTGACGCCTTCATCGCCGACGGATTCGTCCGGGTGGAGCGGGCGTTCCCCCGGGAACTGGCGGCCGAGTGCCGCGACATCCTGTGGCGCGACACCGGCTGCGACCCCCACGACCCCGCGACGTGGGCGCATCCCGTCGTGCGGCTCGGCGACCACGCCGAGGAGCCGTTCCGGGCCGCCGTGAACACCGGCCCCCTGCACGCCGCGTTCGACGCCGTCGTCGGGAAGGGCGCCTGGCTGCCGCGCGCCGGCCTCGGCACGTTCCCGGTGCGGTTCCCCAGCGACCAGCCGCCCGGCGACGACGGCTGGCACATCGACGCGAGCTTCCCCGGCGACGACCCGGCCGACTTCATGTCCTACCGGGTGAACGTCGCGTCGAAGGGCCGCGCGCTGCTCATGCTGTTCCTGTTCTCCGACGTGGGGGAGGACGACGGGCCCACCCGCATCCGCGTCGGCTCCCACCTGGACGTCCCGCCGATCCTGGAGTCGGCGGGGGAGGCGGGGCTAACGTTCATGGACCTGGCGGGCAAGGCCGTCCCCGCGACCGAGCACCGCCCGCTCGCCTACGCCACGGGGCAGGCGGGCGACGTGTACCTGTGCCACCCGTTCCTGGTGCACGCCGCGCAGGCGCACCGGGGCACCGTCCCCCGGTTCATGGCGCAGCCGCCCCTGATTCCGGCGGGCCCGTTGCCTCCGTCGTCCCCCGTGCGGGTCGCGATCGATCGAGCCCTCGGCCGGTCCTGACGCCCTACCGGGGGCGCGGCGGTGAGAACCAGGTGGTGGGGAGGCCGTGGGACGGGCCCTCACCGAGGATCACCGGCTCCCCGCCCGGCCACAGCCGCAGCGTCACGACGTGCAGGACGTCGAGCCGCGAGGCGTCGCGGCCCTCGAACGACAGGTGCGCCACGGGCGCTTCGGGGGTGGCCGCCGCCCCGGCCCGCTCGATGCTCCGGTCGACGCGCGCGGCCTCGTCGCGCGACATGTACGCGCGCATCGTCGAGTGCCACACGACCGTGGCGACGCCCTCCTCGGGGGCCAGCCCCTCCAGGAAGTCCGCGGCGCCCGCCTTCACGACCGTCGCGGGGACCCGCGCGGCGACCTCGAACGCCGCCCGCAGCCGCGCCACCCGGGCCGTCTGGTCGGGCCACACGTACGACAGGAGCCGCCGCCGCCCGGCGGGCGAGGCCGCGTCCAGCGGGTTCGGGTCGCATCCCCGCCGCTCGGCGATGGCGAGCGGCGCGCCCACCGGGGGAAGGCCCCGCCAGGCGTCCGGCAGGACGACCGGCGACTCCGGGCCGTACGCGCCGCTCTCGTGCAGGAACCGGAAGCGGTCGGCGCGCAGGTTCAGGCCCCCACTGGCCCCGATCTCCAGCAGCCTGACCGGCAGGGACCGGCCCGGGGCGCCCGCGGGACGGCAGGCGTCGGCGATCGCGAGGAGCCCGCCGACGAGCGGCGCCGCCCGCCCGACCTCGTTGGTCTGCGGCGGATCGAGGAGGCCGTCGCGGACCTCGGCCGCGTGCCCGGCCAGCACGTCCCGGAACGCGGGCCAGGCCTCCAGCGGGTCCCGCGTCCCGCCGGCGGTCGGGTAGTACGCCGCCAGTTCCGGCGCCCGGCCCTCAAGGACGAGCCGGTGCACCGTGCCGAGCATGCCCAGGATGTAGCCGGTCCGCGTGCGCGCCCCGAGCACCTCCGTCACGACCGCGCCCGGATCCTCCGCCGCCCGCGTGAGCAGTTCGGCGTACATCGCCGACCCCAGCTGGGCGGACGCCCGCGCCTGGCCCAGCAGCGTCCGCCTCGTCTCGACCCCGTCCGCACCGGCCCTTCCCATCGCCACCTCCCCGACGAGCCTCTCAGATGCTGGACGCCGTCACGGGCGGGCACGCGGAGTCAATAGGATTCCTCCCATGCTGCGATGGTTGACCGCGGGGGAGTCCCATGGCCCGGCCCTGACCGCGATCGTGGAGGGGCTGCCGGCCGGAGTGCGCGTGACCTCGGGGGACATCGCCGAGGAACTGCGCCGCCGGAGGCTCGGCCACGGCCGGGGCGCCCGGATGAAGTTCGAGCAGGACAAGGTCACGATCATCGGGGGCGTCCGGCACGGGGCGACGCTCGGCGGGCCGGTCGCGATCGAGGTCGGCAACACCGAGTGGCCCAAGTGGGAGACGGTCATGTCGGCCGACCCCGTGGACGCCGACGTCCTCGCGGCCCAGGCCAGGAACGCCCCGCTGTCGCAGCCGAGGCCCGGCCACGCCGACCTGGTCGGCATGCAGAAGTACGGCTTCGACGACGCGCGGCCCGTCCTGGAGCGGGCGAGCGCGCGGGAGACGGCCGCGCGGGTCGCGCTCGGCACCGTCGCCAAGGCGTTCCTCAAGCAGGCCCTCGGCGCGGACGTCCTGAGCCACGTGATCGCGCTGGGCGAGGTCGAGGCCCCCGAGGGCGTCCTGCCGGAGCCCGGCGACCTGGCGCGGGTCGACGAGAGCCCGGTGCGCTGCTTCGACGGCGAGGCGTCGGAGCGGATGGTCGCGCACATCGACGAGACGAAAAAGGCCGGCGACACCCTCGGCGGCGTGGTGGAGGTGCTCGCCTACGGGCTCCCGCCCGGCCTCGGCAGCCACGTCCACTGGGACCGGCGCCTGGACTCCCGGCTCGCCGGCATCCTCATGGGCATCCAGGCGATCAAGGGCGTGGAGCTCGGCGACGGGTTCACCACCGCGCGGCGGCCCGGCTCGCGGGCGCACGACGAGATCGACGCGACTCCGGAGGGGGTCCGCCGCCGCACCAACCGGGCCGGCGGCGTCGAGGGCGGCATGACCACCGGCGAGGTGCTGCGGGTGCGCGCCGCGATGAAGCCGATCTCGACCGTCCCGCGGCGGCTCGACACGATCGACGTCACGACCGGCGAGCCCGCCAAGGCGATCAACCAGCGCAGCGACGTGACGGCCGTCCCGGCCGCCGGGGTGGTCGCCGAGGCGATGGTCGCGCTCGTCCTCGCGGACGCGGCGCTGGAGAAGTTCGGCGGCGACTCCGTCGAGGAGACCGCCCGCAACCTGCGCGGATACCTGTCCTCCCTGACGATCAAGTGAGCGTGGCCATGCGACCGAAGGCAGTCATCATCGGGCCGCCCGGCTCGGGCAAGTCCACCGTCGGCGCCGGGCTGGCCGAACGCCTCGGCGTCACGCTGCGCGACACCGACGCCGACGTCGAACGGGCCGCGGGCAAGCCCATCGGCGAGATCTTCATCGACGACGGCGAGGAGCGCTTCCGCGAGCTGGAGCGCGCCGCCGTCGCCGAGGCGCTGGCCGAGCACGACGGGGTCGTCGCGCTCGGCGGCGGCGCCGTCCTCGCGGCCGAGACGCAGGACCTGCTCGCCGGGCACACCGTCGTCTACCTGCGGGTCGGCCTCGCCGAGGCGATCAAGCGGGTCGGCCTGGCGTCGGCGCGGCCGCTGCTCGTGCTGAACCCGCGCAGCCAGATGCGCAAGCTGCTGGAGGAGCGGCTCCCGATCTACGAGCGGCTCGGCACCGTGGACGTCGACACCGACGGGCGCGAGCCCGCCGACGTCGTCGACGAGGTCGTGAGGGCCCTGGAGGGGGACTCGTGACGCAGGCCCGGGTGCACGTCGGCGGCGCCGACCCCTACGACGTCGTCATCGGGACGGGCGTGCTCGGCGAGCTGCCCGCCCTCGTCGGGGAGGGGGCCCGGACCGTCGCGGTCGTCCACGCCGAGGGGCTGCCGCAGATCGCCGGTCCCGTGTGCGGGGCGCTCGAACAGGCCGGGTACGCCGTGCACGCGCTGCCCGTCCCGGACGGCGAGGCCGCCAAGGAGGTCGGCGTCCTCGCCGGGCTGTGGTCGTCCTTCGCCCGCCTCGGCATGACCCGCACGGACGTCGTCGTCGGCGTCGGCGGCGGCGCCACCACCGACCTCGCCGGGTTCGCGGCGGCCTCGTGGCTGCGCGGCGTGCGGGCGGTGCTCGTCCCGACGACGCTGCTCGGCATGGTGGACGCGGCGGTCGGCGGCAAGACCGGCATCAACGTCCCCGAGGGCAAGAACCTCGTCGGCGCGTTCCACCCGCCCGCCGGCGTCCTGTGCGACCTCGCCACGCTGGTGACGATGCCGCGCGAGGACTACGTCAGCGGCCTCGCCGAGATCATCAAGGCCGGCTTCATCGCCGACCCGCGGATCCTCGCCCTGGTCGAGGAGGACCCGAAGGGCGCGGCGCACCCCGACGGCCCGCACACCCGCGAGCTGGTCGAACGGGCCGTCCGGGTCAAGGCCGACGTCGTGTCGGCCGACCTGAGGGAGAGCGGCCTCCGCGAGATCCTGAACTACGGCCACACCCTCGCGCACGCCATCGAGAAGAACGAGGAGTACCGGTTCCGCCACGGCCACGCCGTCGCGATCGGCATGGTGTACGCCGCCGAGCTGTCCCGCCTCGCCGGGCGGCTGCCCGCCGACGTCGTCCGGCGGCACCGCGACATCCTCGAAGCCGTGGGCCTCCCGGTCTCCTACGCCGCCGACTGGCCCGGCCTGCGCGCCACCATGACCATCGACAAGAAGTCGCGGGGCGCCACGCTCCGGTTCGTCGTCCTCGACGGCATCGCCGAGCCGGGCCGCCTCGAAGGCCCGGACGAGGAGCTGCTCGCCGCCGCCTACCGGGAGATCGCCCGATGACCCGCGTCCTCGTCCTGAACGGCCCCAACCTGCGCCGCCTCGGCGTCCGCGAGCCCGACACCTACGGGACGGCCAGCTTCGACGACCTGGTCGCCGTCTGCCGCGACGCGGGCCGCCGCCTCGACCTGCACGTCGAGGTCCGGCAGACCGACGACGAGGCCGAGATGATGCGCTGGCTGCACGAGGCCGCCGACGAGCGCGTCCCGGTCGTGCTGAACCCGGCCGCGTTCACGCACTACTCCTACGCGCTGCGCGACGCCGTCGCCCAGCGCACCGCCCCGCTCGTCGAGGTCCACATCACCAACCCGGCCGCCCGCGAGGAGTTCCGCCACAACTCCGTCGTCGCGGGCGTCGCCACCGGAACCATCGCCGGTTTCGGCACCATGTCCTACGTCCTGGCCCTCCAGGCCGTGGCCGAGCTGGTCGCCGAGAACTCCTAGCCTTCCTCGGCGGCGCTGCGGGCCATGTCCTTGAGCTCGGCCACGACGTCGTCCAGCGGGGCGACGTCGCGGTGGGCGCGGCACAGGATGGTGGCGCCCTCCACGGCCGCGACGATCAGGCGGGCGAGGCGGGACGCGCGGTCGTCGGGGACGCCGGCGTTGCCGAGCCCGGTGGCGAGGGTGTCCTGCCAGCGCCCGAACGCCGCCGCGGCGGCCGCGGCGAGCTGCGGGGCCTCGTCGTGGGACTCGACGGTGACGGCGACGACGGGGCAGCCGGCGCGGAACTCGCTCTTGATCAGGACCTGCCGCCACCAGGCCGTGAAGGCGTCCACGGCGGACGCGGCGTCACCGCTCTCGGTGGCGGCGAGGATGCCGGCGTTGAGGAACTCGCCGGCGTAGCGGACGGCCTCCTCGGCGAGCTGCGCCTTGCCGCCGGGGAAGTGGTGGTAGATCGACCCGCGCGGGGCGCCGCTGTGCGCGATGACGTCGCGGAACCCGGTGCCGCTGTAGCCGCGCTCGCGGAAGAGGAAGGCGGCGCTGCGCACCATGCGTTCCCTGCTGTCCGTCCCCATGCGACGATTATGACATTCATCATACGGTCCTCGCGTTGTCCATGACGACCGTCATGGAGAACTTTGGCCGTGCCGGACGCCAGCACCGCTACTCGCGAGTAGGGTCACCTCAGGCACGCGGTACGGGCCGGTTCCGGGAGCGGGGCCGGGCAGGGGAGAAGGAGACGTTCGTGATCGACCTCCAGCGCGACGGAGACGTGTACGTCCTGCGGTTCGACGCGGACGAGAACCGGTTCGGCCCCGACTTCCTCGACGCGGTCGAGGGGGCCCTCGACTCGGTGGCGAAGAACGACGGGCCGGGCGCGCTCGTCACCGTCGGCACCGGCAAGTTCTACTCCAACGGCCTGGACCTGGAATGGCTCGGCGCCAACCAGGACAGGTTCGAGGACTACCTGCGACGAGTGCACGCCCTGTACGCGCGCGTGCTGACCCTGCCGATGCCGACGGTCGCGGCGCTGAACGGCCACGCCTTCGCGGGGGGCGGCATGCTCGCCCTCGCCCACGACTTCGCCGTCATGCGCACCGACCGCGGCTACTTCTGCCTGCCCGAGGTGGACCTCGGCATGAGCTTCACCCCCGGGATGAACGCGCTGATCACGGCGCGGCTGCCGAAGGCCACCGCGCACGAGGCGATGATCACCGGCCGCCGCTACGCCGCGGAGCAGGCGCGCGAGGCCGGGATCGTGCAGCGCACCGCGCCCGAGGAGGAGGTGCTGCCCGCCGCCGTGGAGTGGGCGGCGTCGCTGGCGAGCAAGAACGGACCGGTGGTGGCGACGATCCGCACCGCGATGTACCGGCAGGCGCTGGACGCGCTGAACGGTCCCGCGCTGCCGTGACCCCTCCTCTCGGACCCGGGCCGGGAGTAGGTTACGTTCGACTGGAATCGGATTCGGTTTAGGAAGGGGCGCGGGACACCATGCGCATCGGTATGGCGCTCAGCTACTCGGGCGGTTTCAAGGAGACCGTCGAGGAGCTCGCCGACTACGAGAAGGCCGGCCTCGACATCGTCTACGTCGCGGAGGCCTACAGCTTCGACGCGGTGAGCCAGATGGGCTACATCGCCGCCAGGACCGAGCGGGTGGAGATCGCCTCCGGCATCCTCAACATCTACTCGCGCACCCCGACCGCGATCGCGCAGACCGCCGCGGGGCTGGACTACGTCTCCGACGGGCGGTTCACGCTCGGCATCGGCGCGTCCGGCCCGCAGGTCATCGAGGGCTTCCACGGGGTCCCCTACACCGCGCCGCTCGGCCGCACCCGGGAGATCATCGAGATCTGCCGCAAGGTGTGGCGCCGCGAGCGCGTGCAGCACGACGGCAAGCACTACCACCTGCCGCTGCCGGAGGGCCAGGGCACCGGCCTCGGCAAGGCGCTCAAGCTCATCAACCACCCGGTCCGCGCCGACATCCCGATCATGGTCGCCGCGATCGGCCCGAAGAACGTCGAGCTGACCGCCGAGATCGCCAACGGCTGGGAGCCGATCTTCTACATGCCGGAGAAGGCCGCGGAGGTGTGGGGGCCCTCGCTCGCGGCCGGGAAGGCCAAGCGCGACCCCGCGCTCGGCGAGCTCGACGTGGTCGGGCAGTCCCCGCTCGCCATCGGCGACGACGTGCGGGGCCTCCTGGAGTTCGGCCGTCCGATGGCCGCCCTCTACATCGGCGGCATGGGCGCCAAGGGCAAGAACTTCTACAACGACCTCGCCCGGCGCTACGGCTTCGAGAGGGAGGCCGAGGAGATCCAGGACCTGTACCTGGACGGCAAGAAGGACGAGGCCGCCGCGAAGGTCCCGCAGGAGCTGCTGGAGAAGATGTCCCTCATCGGCTCCGAGGGGCACGTCCGGGAGCGGCTCGCCGCGATGAAGGAGTCCGGCGTCACGACCCTCAACGTGGCCCCGATCGCCGGCGACCACAAGGGCCGCCTCGCCCTGATCGAGAAGGTCAAGGAGATGGCCGCCGGACTCTGACGCGCCGCCTCCGCCGCCGGCGGAGACGCCCGAGCCAGAAACCCGTCCCGGGCCCGAACGGCGGGACGTCCAGCTCGAACAGCACGCGGAGCAGGACACCGCCGCCGAACAGGCCGGCCCCCCATTTCAGGGAGGAGCCCGGATCGCCCACCGAGCCGGCGGGGCGCGGATCGAGGCGGCCGCGCGGGTCGTACACGACCTGGACGCGCTCGCCTCGGTCCGCGACCTCCGACCCGGTCGTCATCGTCCGCACCCGCGGCTCGGCGCAGGCGAGGTCGTGGTCGTAGTAGACGTCCGTGGTCGTGTTCCCGTTGCTGTCGGTGCTGGTGACCTCGCGCCGGTCGACCTTCTGGACGGTGCACGCCGTCGTCCGGCCGCGCTCGTGCAGAGCCTGGTCCGACACCGCGCCCGCGACCACGGACGCCCCGATGCCCAGCAGGAAGAAGGCGCCGAAGAAGACCAGGACGTTCTCGTAGCGCAGCTGCGTGAAGACCAGCAGGGCGTATCCGGCCATCATCATCACGAAGAACAGCGCCGTGCCCGCCCAGTTGCCCGCCAGCGCCGACGGCCCGTAGGCGTTCAGGGCGGCCTGGGCGACGATCAGCGCCAGCCCGGTCAGGGGCGCGCCGACCGCCAGCAGCGCCGCCACCGCCCAGCCCGGCCGTTTCCCGTACCCCACCATCGGAACCCGTCCCGTCGTTCATCCGTGTCCCTGGATGAGACGCGCGGATCCGCCGTCAGGATCGCTATCTGATCCTTACTTCTCGCTGCCGGCGGAACCGCGCGGGGAACGCCCCGGGAAGGGCGGATCAGAGCGCCGCGTCGACCTCCTTCGCGACGCGCTCGCCGGAGCGGACGGCGCCGTCCATGTAACCCGTCCAGTAGCCGGACGTCTCGGTGCCCGCCCAGTGGACCGGGCCGCACGGCTCCCGCAGCGCCGGACCGAACGCGGTGAGCGCGCCGGGCGGGGCGACGCCGACGGGGCCGCCGCCGCTCCACGTCTCGTTGTCCCAGCGCTGGAAGGCGGTCAGCTTCGGGTTCGCGGCCTTGTCGCCGAACAGCCTGGTGAACGAGTCGAGTCCCGCGGCCCGCACGTCCGCGGCCGGCGCGCCGTCCAGCCTCCTGATGTTGGCCTGGTTCATGAAGCCCATCAGGATGCCCCGCGACCCGTCCGGGGGGCTGTTGTCGAACGTCGCGTCGATGGCGCCGCTGTCGGCCACGGCCTGCCCGGTCAGCCCGTCCGCCCGCCAGAACGGCGTGTCGTAGACGGCGACGAACTTGGCCACCGAGCCCATCGGGTACCGCTGCATGAGCTGCGCCCGGGCGGCGGGCAGCGCCGGCGAGAAGTCGATCCTCCCGGCGATCGCCGGGGACATCGCGACCACGACCCGCTTCGCCGACACCGTGATCCCGTCGGCGGTCACCGTCACGCCGCCCGCCTCCGCGGCGATGGACCGGACCGGCGCGTTGTAGTGGACGATGTCGCCGAGCCGCGCCGCCAGCCGGATCGGCACCTCCTGCGAGCCGCCGACGAACCGCGACTCCTGCGCCCCGCCCTTCGTGTTGATCAGCCGGTCGATCGTCCCCGGGGCGCTCTCGTTGCCCGCCGAGGCCGCGTAGTTCAGCAGGTAGAGCAGCGAGACCTCCTGCGAGCGCATCGACAGGGTGGAGGAGGCGAACGCGTCCATCAGGAACCGCGCGCCGCTGCTCAGGGAGTTGGCCCGCGACCAGGTGTGGAAGGTCTGCGCGTCCCACTCCTCCGCCTTGGCCGCCTTCCACGGCTCGCCGACCGGCACCTCCTTGACCATCCCGCCGAGCTTGAGCAGCGCCAGCTCCAGGTCGACCACGCCCCAGTCCGGCGGGACCGCGCCGAGCAGGCCGTCGGTCGCGTACAGCGACCGCTTGCCGTCCCGGTAGTAGACGTTCTTGCCCTCGTTGTAGGTGGCGTAGGTGTCGACGCCCAGGTCCCCGGCGAGCGCGGCGATGCGGTCCTGCGTCGGGCCGATGAACTCGGCGCCGCCCTCGTTGGTGGTGCCGTCGCCGAGCGGCATCCCGTAGACGCGGCCGCCGGGGCGCTCCCGCGCCTCCAGCACGACCACGGACCGGCCCGCCGCGACGAGGTCGCGGGCGGCGGTGAGGCCGGAGAGCCCGGCGCCGACGATCACCACGTCGGCGGTGAGGGGCGCCGTGCGGGCGGCGGCGGAGGGGGCCGCGGCCGCGGTGACGACCGCTCCCGCGGCGGTGAGCGCGCCTGTGCCCAGCAGTCTTCTACGGCTGACTCGGGTCAAGGGGAATCACTCCTGGGGAAGTCCATGGGGCCGGACATTCGGGGGGACGGAGCACACGCCGGGTCACGCTAGGCCAGCTCTCGACCAGAAGTCGAGGGTTCTTCATGTTCGTGACCGCGTTGAGACGGCCGTCTCGCGATGATCTAGAGTCCTGGCCATGGGGGAGACTCACTACGCGCGGCGCCGCCGGCTCGCCGCGCTCGTCGCCGACCGGGGCGCCGCCGCACTGCTGGTGACCCGCCTGGTCAACGTCCGCTACCTGACCGGTCTGGACAGCTCGCGGGCCGCGCTGCTCGTCCCGGCCGACGGCCCCGCCGTGCTCGCGACCGACGGCCGCTACGCCGGGATGGCCGCGCAGGTCTGCCCGGAACTGCCCGTCGTCGTCGACCGCCAGGTGGCGGAGGCACTGGTGAGGCGGGCGGGCGAGGACGGCCACGGCCGCATCGGCTTCGAGGCCCACGACCTGACCGTCGAGCACCACACGGCCCTCCTCGGCGTCGCGCTTCCGGGCCACGCCGCCGAACTGGTCCCGCTCGGCCATCTCGTCGAAGAGCTGCGCATGGTCAAGGACGAGGAGGAGATCGGCCTGCTGCGCGAGGCGTGCGCCGTCACCGACCGCGCGTTCGAGGCCGTCCTGCCCGAGATCCGCGCCGGGGTCACCGAGCGCGCCGTCGCGATCGCCCTCGAACGGGCCATGGTGGACCAGGGCGCCGAAGGCCCCGCGTTCGACTCGATCATCGCGTCCGGCCCCAACGGCGCCGTCCCGCACCACCACCCGGGCGGCCGCGAGCTCCAGCGCGGCGACCTCGTCACCATGGACTTCGGCGCCCTCTACGGCGGCTACCACGCCGACATGACCCGCACCGTCGCGATCGGCGAGCCCGCCGCCTGGCAGCGGGACGTCTACGACCTCGTCCACCGCGCCCAGGCCGCCGCGCTGGCCGCCGCGCTGCCCGGCGCCGACACCAAGGACGTGGACGCCGCCGCCCGCGACGTCATCGCGGAGGCCGGGCACGGCGAGGCGTTCACCCACGGCCTCGGGCACGGCGTCGGCCTGGAGATCCACGAAGCGCCGCTCATGGGGTACGACAAGACCGGTAAGCTGATGGATCGGGTTCCGATCACCGCGGAGCCGGGGGTCTACCTCACGGGCCGGGGCGGGGTCCGCATCGAGGACACGCTGGTGGTCCGCGCGGGCGGGCCGGAGCTCCTCACCACAACGACCAAGGACCTGCTCGTCCTGTAGGACGCGCGGGCCCGCGACCGGGAGAACAACGCAGTGGCGACGACGAACGACCTGAAGAACGGCATGACGCTGAACCTCGACGGCCAGTTGTGGACCGTCCAGGAGTTCCAGCACGTCAAGCCCGGCAAGGGCGGCGCGTTCGTCCGCACCAAGCTCAAGAACGTGCTGTCGGGCAAGGTCGTCGACAAGACCTTCAACGCCGGCACCAAGGTCGAGGTGGCGAGCGTCGACAAGCGCGAGATGCAGTACCTCTACCGCGAGGGCGAGGACTTCGTCTTCATGGACACCGAGACCTACGACCAGCCGCACATCCCCGCGGCCGTCGTCGGCGACGCGGCGAACTACCTGCTCCCTGAGCAGAACGCCGTGATCGCCTTCAACAACGAGAACCCGCTGTACGTCGAGCTGCCCGCCGCCGTCGTGCTGGAGATCACCGAGACCGAGCCCGGCCTGCAGGGCGACCGCTCCACCGGCGGCAGCAAGCCCGCCACGCTGGAGACCGGGGCGCAGATCCAGGTGCCGCTGTTCATCACCACCGGCGAGAAGGTCAAGGTCGACACCCGCTCCGGCGAGTACCTCGGCCGCGCCTGAGATGGCAGCGCGCACCAAGGCCAGAAAACTCGCCCTCGACATCCTGTTCGCCGCCGAGCTCCGCGAGGAGGAGCCGACGGCGGTCCTCGCCGCCCGCGGCCGTCCGAACCAGGACGAGCTCGCCGAGTACCCGCACGCCGTCCGGCTGATCGAGGGCGTCCAGGAGAACCAGGAGCGCATCGACGAGCTGCTCGCCACCTACGCCACCGGCTGGACGCTCGAACGCATGCCCGTCGTCGACCGCAACATCCTGCGGATGGGCGCGTTCGAACTCCTGTGGGTCGACGACGTCCCCGACGGCGTCGCGGTGAGCGAGGCGGTGGGCCTGGCCACCGAGCTGTCCACCGACGAGTCCCCCCGCTTCGTCAACGGCCTCCTCTCCCGCCTCCAACAACTGAAGCCCTCTCTGAGTCTTTAGCCTTTTCTCCTCCTTCGGGCCTGGCGGCCCTCCATCGTCGAAAAAGCTGGCGATCGCTGGCATCGCTTCGTCTCGCCTTGCGGCTCGCTGCGCGATCAGGTTCTCGCAAGCTCGAACCTGCCTTCGGACGCGATCGCGGCCATTGAGGTCGTTGCGGGGTTGCGGAGCGGGCTGGGGTGGGTGCGATCGGCCGTGCCCGCATCGGCATCGCTCGGGGCCTGCCTGCGGGCGCGCGTGACTTCGGTGGGCGGCCAGGCGTGGAAGAGGAGTGCACTGCAATAAGCTCTCCTTGATGACCAACGTTAGGGGAGCGGGTGTGACCGGCCGGCAACAGAAGCGGGTGCGGGGCGGCAGCCGGGTGCGCAGCGCCGTCCTGTGGGACGCGCTGCGCGCGGTCCTCGACCGCATCACTCCCGAGGCCGGCCTGAGCGATGTCGTGGACGTCGGCGGGGGGACCGGCGGGTTCGCCGTTCCGCTCGCCGAGCTGGGGCACCGGGTCACCGTGGTCGACGCCAACCCGGACGCCCTGGCCGCGCTGGAGCGCCGGGCCTCCGAGTCCGGCGTGCGGGTGCGCGCCGTGCAGGGCGACGCGGTCGACCTGCCCGACCTTCTCGGCCCGGACGCCGCCGACCTCGTCCTGTGCCACAGCGTCCTCGAGTACGTCGATGATCCCGGCGCGGCGATGGCGGCGCTGACCGGCGCCGTCCGTCCGGGCGGCTCGGTCAGCGTGCTGGCGGCCGGGCAGGTCGCGGCCGCGCTGCACCGCGCCGTGTCCGGGCACTTCGACGACGCGCGGCGGGTGCTGACGGACCCGTCCGGGCGGTGGGGCGAGGGCGACCGGATGCCCCGCCGGTTCACCCGCGAGTCGCTGTCGGAGCTGGTGAGCGGCGCCGGGTTGCGGGTCGCCGAGCTGCACGGCGTCCGGATCTTCGCCGACCTCGTGCCGAGCGGCCTGCTGGACGGCGACGCCGACTCCGCGGACGCGCTGATCGCGCTGGAGTCCGTCGCGGCCGTCCACCCCGTCCTGCGGGACCTCGCCACCCAGCTGCACCTGGTGGCCGACAAACCGGCCGGCTAGCACCGTGAGCCGCAAGCAGCAGCTGCACCGGCCGGGGCCGCAGCCGGGCCCGCCCGCCGACGACACCGGCTGCGCCATCCTGCACGTCGACATGGACGCCTTCTTCGTCAGCGTCGAGCTGCTGGAGCGGCCCGAGCTGCGCGGCCGTCCCGTCGTCGTGGGCGGCGCCGGGCCGCGCGGCGTGGTGTCCGCGGCCTCCTACGAGGCCCGCCGGTTCGGCGTGCACTCGGCGATGCCGATGACGCGGGCGCGGCGGCTGTGCCCGCAGGCCGTGGTGCTGCCGGTGAGCCACGGCAAGTACGGCCGCGTCTCCGCTGCGGTCTTCGAGATCTTCCGCTCCGTCACGCCGCTGGTCGAGGGCTTGTCGCTCGACGAGGCCTTCCTGGACGTGGCGGGCGCCCGGCGGCGGCTGGGCCGTCCCGCCGAGATCGCGCAGCTCATCCGCGACCAGGTGCGCGACCAGCAGGGCATCACCTGCTCGGTCGGCGTCGCGACCACCAAGTTCGTCGCGAAGCTGGCCTCGACCCGGTGCAAGCCCGACGGGCTGCTCGTGGTGCCGGCCGACGGCGTGGTCGACTTCCTTCACCCGCTGCCCGTCGCGTCCCTCTGGGGCGTCGGCGAGCGGACGGAGCAGGCGCTCACCAGGCTCGGGCTGCGCACCGTCGGGCAGCTCGCCCAGGTGCCCCTCGCCACGCTGCAGCGCGAGCTCGGCAACGCGCTCGGCGCGCACCTGCACGAGCTGGCGTGGGGACGCGACCCGCGCGAGGTCGTCCCGCACACGCCCGACAAGAGCATCGGCGCCGAGGAGACCTTCGACACCGACGTCGACGATCCCGAGATCATCCGGCGGGAGCTGCTGCGGCTCGCGGAGCGGGTCGGCGCGCGCCTGCGCGAGAGCGGGAACGCCGGCCGGACGGTCAGCGTCAAACTGCGGATGGCCGACTTCAAGACGATCACGCGCGCGCGCACGCTGGCCGAGCCCACCGACCTGGCTCGTGTGATCTATGTCACAGCCCGCGAGCTGTACGAGGCGTCGGGCCTGGAACGGGTACGACTCCGTTTGGTCGGGGTGCGGGTGGAGAATCTGGGCCCCGCCGGCGAGGCCCCCCGTCAGCTCGCCCTCGACGAGCCGGACAGCGGCTGGCGTGAGGCCGAGCGAGCCATGGATCAGGTCGCGCACCGGTTCGGGCGCGGCGCGGTGCGTCCCGCCGCGCTGGTTCGGCGTGCGGCGGAGGGTGACGCAGGGGACGGCAGGGACGGAAGACAATGAAAGAAGGCTGTGAGGTGACCGGCGCCGGGCCCTCGGCGGGCCGTTCGCTTTCGTACGCTCGAGAGTCCTCGTATTCTGGGCATATCACCGTTGACGTTCGCGTCCCGCATCGGATACTCCGTCGCGGAGCTGTCGCTGGGAGGTGCCGTGCCGCTGTCTGAGCACGAGCAGCGCATGCTCGAACAGATCGAATCGGCCTTGTACGCCGAGGATCCCAAGTTCGCTCACGCGGTTCGCTCGACCAACCCCCAGGTCCATTACAAGCGCCGGATCGTCAAGGCGGCCCTCGGCTTCGCGGTGGGCGTCTGCGCGCTGATGGCCGGTCTTGTGATCAATGCCGGGACGGTCACGATCGCCGTCAGCGTCACGGGCTTCCTGCTGATGGTCGTGTGCTGCGTCTGGGCGCTGACGAGCTGGAAGCGGATGACGGGCATCGGCAACGAGCCCGCGCGCGGAGGCGGCCGGCAGGCGCGCCCCGCGAAGGCGGGCTTCATGGAGCGCATGGAGGAACGCTGGCGCCGCCGCACCGAGGGTGACTGAGCGGCGTCTGGAGCGAAGCGGAAGACGACGCTCAGTCTTCTTCCCGGGGGGTCTGGGGGGTCGTCCCCTCAGATTGTGATTGAGCGGCGTCTGGAGCGAAGCGGAAGACGGCGCTCAATCTTCTTCCGGGCGTCTGGGGGTTGTCCCCCCAGGTTGTGACTGAGCGGTCCCTCGGTACCGGCGAGGCGACTCGTCCCGGCCTTGTGCGGACTTTTTCGCGGGCCGGGACGAACGTGTGTGCGCGGCTAGCGGCGGCGGAGGCGGGACGGTAGGTCGTTCAGTCGGGCGGTGGCGTCGAGGGCGCGGTCTCCGGCGGTGCGGAGCGCGGTGCGGGTCTGCTCCATCGTCGACGGCGGCAGCAGGCGGGCGCGCCACCGGGCCCGGCGCCCGACGGACGCGGCGAACGCCTCCCGGACGGTCCGCACGTCGGCGCGCAGCCGCTCGGCGGGCTCGGAGGCGCGGGTCCGCGAGTAGCGCGCCAGTTCCTCGGCGCGGGCGATCCGGGTGAGGGCCTGGACGCTCGGCGCGTCCATCTCCAGCAGTTCCCCGAGCCGGCGGGCGGCGGCGCGCGGGGAGTCGCTGGCCCGCCATTCCAGGCCGTGGTCGAGCGCGTCCGCGCGCATCTCCTGCCAGGCGGCGTGCGCCGCCCCAGTCGGATCGGGCGTCCCGTTCGGTGATCTCACCGGCGCGGCCGGATCGGGCGTGCGCTTGCGGCGCCGTTCCGCCTCCTCCGCCGGACCAGGGGAGGCCCTGCGCCGCTTGGGCGTCGGCGTCCCGCTGGGCGAGGCGGTCAGGGCCGCCCAACGGCGCCACCGGGTGTAGATGCGCAGCGTCATCGGCACGGCCATCAGCAGCAGCACCAGCAGGGCGACGGCGAGCCACCGCGCCGCGGAGAACCCGCCGTCGTCGCCCTCCTGGACGTCGGTCGCCGCGCCCGCGCCCTCGTCGTTGCGGTGCGCGGGGCCGCTGGGCGAGGCCGCCGCGCCCGCGTCGGGGGACGAGGCGTCCGGCGCCTGCGTGACCTGGTCGTCCGGTCCGCCGCCGGTGCTGACCGCGGGCAGGCTGTACTCAGGGGCGAGGGCCGTGCCCTGCCCGGCGGCGCCGCTCGGCGTGGGCTCGAAGCGCACCCATCCCGAGCCCTCGAAGTACAGCTCGGGCCAGGCGTGCGCGTCGCGCGACCGCACCACCCACTCGCCGGGCTTGACCTCGCTGCCCGGCGTGTAGCCCATCGCGACCCGCGAGGGGATCCCGAGGATCCGCGCCATCAGCGCCATCGCGGCGGCGAACTGCTCGCAGTAGCCGCGCTTGCTGTGCAGGAGGAAGTCGACGAGGTCGCTGCCGTGCTGCGGCGCGGGCGCCGACAGGTCGTAGGTGAACCCGCCGGACAGGGTGAACCAGCGCTGCAGCCGGACGGCCTGGCCGAGCGCGGTCGCCGAACCGGCGGTGACGTCCGAGGCGAGCTTCCTGACCTCCGGCGGGACGTTCTTGGGCACCGCCGTGTAGTGCGCGACGATCTCGGGCGGGTAGGGCCCCGAGGCGGCGAGCTGCCCGACGGTCGGCTGCGGGATCAGGCTCCTGACGGTGTAGGAGCGTCCGCCCGCCGAGTCGCGCAGCGAGTAGATCATCAGCGACGGGCCGTGCACCCGCCAGTCGCCCTTGATCGACACCTTGGCCGGGGCGTACGGCACCGGCAGGAACGTCATGTTCCTGACCTCCGGCCGTACCCGGACCTCGGTCGTCACCTCGCGCGAGGGCGCGACGGTCAGCCCCTGCGGGGCGGGGAGGGCGCGGTCGCCGCTAAGCCGGTCCTTGGAGCTGCTCTTCAGCGGGCTGTAGGTCCACCGGTCGCCGTCGAACCGGTCGAGGGCGTAGAGGCGGAGGTAGCCGGGGCTCTCGGGGGCGTCGCTGCGGTAGGTCAGCACGGTCGAGTCGTCCAGCCGGGTCAGCTCCCGCTTCAGGCTGACCAGCGGGTCGGGCGTCGTCACGGTCTGCGTGCCCCGGCCGGAGCCGCCGCCCACGCCGAACACGCCGCGCGGGTGCAGCCCGGGGATCGCCGCAGGCAGCAGCACGGCCACGGCGACCGTGCCGGCCGCGATCCGGCGGCCGCTGGCCGCCAGGGCCGAGGCGTCGGGCCGGTCGGCGCGGTCCGCCGGCGGCGGCTGCGCCCCCGCCAGCGGCACCTCCCGCGGGCTGCGGCGCGTCGTCACCGTACGGCCCCAGCCGCCGACCTGCTCGCGGGCGTCGGCCGTCAGCAGGGCGAGGAAGCCGAACGCGCCGATGCCGAAGGCCAGCCAGCCGACGCCGTCCTCGCGGACGGCCGCGGGCACGCTGTACATCGCCAGCAGCGGCAGCCCGGCGGGCGCGGCGCGGCGCAGCCGCACGGCCAGCAGGTCGACCAGGACGGCGACCAGGCCGATGCCCGCGGCGGCCAGCATCGCGATGCCGGGGACGAGCGGGACGGGCGCCGCGTACCGGTTGGCCGCACGCCAGCCCTCGTCCGCCAGCTCGCCGAGCCGCCGCACCGACTCCGGTGACGGGACGACGCCGAGCCACGCCTCGCCGCCCGCGAACGCGAGGTTGAGATAGAGCAGGAGCGCCGCGAGCCCGAACAGCAGGCCGACCGGAGCGGGCATGCGCAGCCGCCGCGCCAGCAGGCCCCCGCCCGACACGGCCAGCACCGCGCCGAGCCCCGCCCAGAACCAGCTCGCCCTCTCGAACAGCGGGTACAGCGCGAGCGAGCAGGCGAGCGTCGCCAGCCCGGCCATCACCGTCATCCGGACCCTCATGTGCTGCCCCTGCTCATGCGCCGCCCTCAGTCATGCGCCGCCCCTGACACGAAATCCTCGCCGGCCTTGCCCGCGCGCGCCCACGCCCCGGCGAGCTCCGCCGCGGACCCGACGGTCACCACCCGCCAGCCGCCCGCGCGCAGCAGCCCCGCGGCCATCCCGCCGTCCTGCGGTTCGCCGTCCTCGGGGCCGCCCCGCATGAGGACCGCGACGCACGTGCCGGTGCCGCGCCGGGCCGCGGAGACCGCGCGGGCCTCCTCGTCCGACAGCACGCCGAACACCCCGACGACCAGGCCGTCGCCCTCCCGTCCCGCGCCGTGCCCGCGCAGCGCGGCCAGCCCCGTCGAGAGCGAGCCGCCCTTGGACCGGCGGGCGACGGCCAGCGCGTCGAGCAGCAGCCCTTCGAACGCGCCCTCGGAGGGCGCGGCCGGCAGCGCCTCCCCGCCGTCGGTGACGTACCGCAGGCTCATCCCCGTCCGGACGAGGTGGACGCCGATCGACGCGGCCGCCGAGACGGCCTGCTCGAACGAGCCCGCCGGCCCGTCGCCCCAGTGGGCCGACCGGCGGGTGTCGAGGAAGAGCGTGCCGCTGCTCTGGAAGTGCTGCTCCTCGCGCCGCACCATCAGCTCCCCGTGCCGCGCGGTGGAACGCCAGTGCACGCGGCGCAGGTCGTCGCCGTGCCGGTACTCGCGCGGCGCCACGTCGTCCTCGCCCGCCGCGGACACCGCGCGGGCGACGCTGTCGCCGCCGCCCGTCCACGCCCCCGACAGCCGGCCCGGCGGCAGCGGCACGATCGACGGCGTCACCGTGAGCGTGTCGGAGAGGCTGAACGAGCGGACCAGCTCCACCATCCCGAACGGGTCGGCGAGCCGGACGGTCAGCGGCCCCACCCGGTAGCGCCCGCGCACGTCCGAGCGGATCCGGTAGCCGAGCTCACGGAACGCGTGCGGCTCGATCCGCTCCAGCACGAACCGGGCCCGCCCGCCGAGCGCGTAGGGGACCCGGTCCTCCACCATCAGCAGCCCGCTCGGCAGCCGCGACACGTTCTCCAGCCGCAGGTCGACACGGGACTCGTGGCCGACCGGCAGCCGCGCCGGCTCCAGCCGCCGCGCGCAGGCCAGCCGGTACCGCGTCCGCGCCACCGCGACCGTGCACAGCAGGGGGAGCGCCAGCACGAGCACCCCGGCGCGCAGCAGGTCGCGCTCCCCGAGCGCCACCGCGCAGACGATCGCGGTCGCCCCGGCGGCCACGAACGACCGCCCCCGCGTGGTGAGGCCGGCCAGCGCCCGTCGCACCCGTCACCTGCCGGGGGAGGGCACCGGCAGCCGCTTCACCAGGTCGGCCACCACCTGTTCGGGACGGCGGCGCTCCACCTGCGCCTCGGCGGTCGGCAGCAGCCGGTGCGCGAGGACGGGGACGGCGAGGTCCTGGATGTCGTCGGGGACGACGTAGTCGCGGTCGTCGAGCGCGGCGTAGGCCCGCGCGGCCCGCACCAGGTGCAGGGTCGCCCGCGGGGACGCGCCGAGCCGCAGCTCCGGATGCCTGCGGGTGGCGGAGACGAGGTCGATCGCGTACTGCCGCACCGCCGGCGCGACGTGCTGGGCCCGCACCACCTCGATGAGGTCGCGGACGTCGGCGGCGTGCGCGACCGGGGTGAGCCGGTCGAGCGGTGACGTCTCGCCGTGGGTCTCCAGCATCTCCAGCTCGGCGGCGGGGTCGGGGTAGCCCATCGAGATGCGGGCGGTGAACCGGTCGCGCTGCGCCTCGGGCAGCGGGTAGGTCCCCTCCATCTCCACCGGGTTCTGCGTGGAGATGACCATGAAAGGCGGCTCCAGCGCGTAGGTGGTGCCGTCGACCGTGACCTGGCGCTCCTCCATGCACTCCAGCAGCGCGGACTGCGTCTTCGGGGACGCCCGGTTGATCTCGTCGCCGACCACGATGTTGGCGAACACCGGGCCCGGCTTGAACTCGAACTCGCGCCGCTCCTGGTTGTAGGCGCTGACCCCGGTGATGTCGCTCGGCAGCAGGTCGGGCGTGAACTGCACGCGCCGCACCGAGCAGTCGACCGAGCGCGCGAGCGCCTTGGCGAGCATCGTCTTGCCGACCCCGGGCACGTCCTCGATGAGCAGGTGCCCCTCCGCCAGCAGCACCGTCAGCGCGAGCCGCACGGCCGAGGGCTTGCCCTCGATCACCGACTCCACGGCGTCGCGGATCTTGTTCGCGACGTGGGCGAGCCCGTCGAGCCCGCCTCCCGTCCCGCGGTCCGCGTCACGGCCCTCCGCGTCCGCGGCTCCGGTGTCACGGCCGCCGCGCCGGGCCGGGTGGGGTGCCGGGGGGTCGGTCTCCATGAACGACTCGCCGTGCGTGCCTACTGCCACCAAACCCTCCTCAGCCGTTCCAAACGACAGTACGTCTTTGGAACGCCCACTGCGATGTTCATGTGGAACGCGAGCCAATTGTGCTCCACGGAGACGACGACAAACGACGTGTGCGCCTCACCACTTCACTCCACCCCGTCCCACAGGGCCGTGTCGCACCCCCCCGAGCGGGGGCGTTCGGAACCGGCTCGCGCCGGGGCGGCGCGCTGAGGGCCCCCGCTGGGCCCCACTCCACACCACCCCCGTTGACCTGCGATTTCGTCGCGGAAAACGGCGCGTGGACGGTGTTTTTCTTGTTGACGGTGGGGAAGAGTGGAGTAGAGTGGGGCGCCGTGGGGGGCGGTAGCGCCCCATGCGGCGCGGGAGGTGGGGCCCGGTGTTTCTCGGCACCCACTCACCGCGCCTCGACGACAAGGGACGACTGTTCCTGCCGGCGAAGTACCGCGAGGAGCTGTCGGGGGGATTGGTGATCACGAAGGGCCAGGAACGCTGCCTGTACGTCTTCCCCATGGCGGAGTTCCAGCGGATAACCGAGGCTCTGCGTGCCGCGCCGGTCACCGAGAAGGCGGTCCGGAGCTACAGCCGGGTCTTCTTCGCCAGCGCCTCCGACGAGGTGCCCGACAAGCAGGGCCGCGTCACCATTCCTCCGCCGCTGCGCAAGTACGCGGGCCTCACCCGCGAATGCACGGTCATCGGGGCCAACACGCGTCTGGAGATCTGGGACACCCAGGCCTGGGAGACCTACCTGGAGCAGGAGGAGCAAACCTTCTCCGACGTCTCGGAGGAGGTGTTGCCAGGGATTCTCTGAGATACGACTTGTCGGTCCGTTGACCGGCACTGGCCCACGTTCGGCCAGGTCTCCAGCCGCTCTCCAGTCAGCTGGCGCAGCTTCCCCGGTGCCAGACGGCGACCCCCCGCGGGCAACGCGGTGATCTTCCTCCAGGGCAGCGGATGGGGACCTGGCCGGGCGAGGCCGCCGCCGGGGGCGCGGGACGGTCCGGTCCGGCGATGCCACACAGTCCGCGAGCGAGGTGGCAGTACAGGGGGTGAAGCATGGACGGCGTGGAGAACGGAGCGGGGAACAGCGCAAGGAACCACGCGGCGCACGACCGGGGGCCCGAGAGCGGCCACATCCCGGTCATGCTCGACCGCGTTCTCGAACTTCTCGTCCCCGCGGCGCAGGCCGTCGCCGGCCGTGCTCCCGTGTACCTCGACGCCACGCTCGGCATGGGCGGCCACGCCGAGGCGATGCTGCGGGCCGTCCCGTCGCTGCGCCTGATCGGCCTCGACCGCGACACCACGGCGCTGGAGCGCTCCGCGCGCAGGCTCGCCCCGTTCGGCGACCGCGTGGCGCTGGAGCACGCCGTCTACGACGAGATCCCCTCCGTGCTGCGCCGGCTTCGCGTCCGGGCGGTCGACGCCGTCCTGTTCGACCTCGGCGTGTCCTCCCCGCAGCTCGACGAGGCCGACCGCGGCTTCGCCTACTCCTACGACGCCCCCCTCGACATGCGGATGGACCGCACCCAGAGCCTGACCGCGGCCGAGGTCGTCAACGGCTACCCGCCCGCCGAGCTCGCCCGCATCCTGCGCGAGTACGGCGAGGAGCGGTTCGCCCAGCGCATCGCCGCCGCGATCGTCAGGGAGCGCGAGCGCGCCCCGCTGGAGTCGACCCGGCGGCTCGCCGACCTGGTGCGCACCTCCATCCCCGCCGCCACCCGCCGCACCGGCGGGAACCCGGCCAAGCGCACCTTCCAGGCGCTGCGCATCGAGGTGAACGGCGAGCTCGACACCTGGCGCCGGGCGCTGCCCGCCGCCCTGGACGCGCTCCCGGTCGGCGGCCGGGTGGTCGTCCTGTCCTACCACTCGCTCGAAGACCGCATCACCAAGCAGGTCCTCGCCGCCCAGGCGGCCGACACGACCCCGCCGGAGCTGCCGGTCCCGCTGCCCGAGCACGAGCCGAGGTTCCGGCTCCTGACGCGCGGGGCCGAAGTGGCGTCCGACGAGGAGACCACGACCAATCCACGGGCCGGATCGGTGCGGATGCGCGCCGCGGAGCGCGTCCGGGAGGCGACATGACCACGACGAGCAGGCGGCCGCCGACCAAGGCGCCGAGGAAGCGGGCCCCGGAGCGGCCGGACGGAGCCGCCCCGGCGCCGGCCGCGCCGCCGAAGAGCCGGCCCGCGGTGACCGCTCCCGCCAAGCCGGCGCCCGCCAAGCCCGCCAAGCCCGCCAAGCCGGCGAAGGCGGCGCCCGCCCCGGCGCGGACGAAGGCCTCGCCGGCCAAGAGCACGAAGGCGACGAAGGCCGCGAAGGCCGCGGGCGGCGCGACGGGAGGCACGACAGGGGCGACCGCGTCGCGACGCGGCGGCCAGAGCGCGCCGCGCGCCCCGTTCGTCCTTCTCATCGTCGGGCTGCTCGGCGGCGCGCTGGTCAGCCTGCTGCTGCTCAACACCGTCCTCGCCAAGGACGCCTTCACGCTGACGCGGCTGCAGCAGAGCAACAAGCAGCTCGAACAGCAGCGCCAGGCCTACGAGGAGGAGATCGCCCGGGAGGGGGCCCCGCAGCAGCTGTCGAAGAAGGCCGAGGGGCTCGGCATGAAGCCGGGCAAGGACCCGGCCTTCTTCTCCACCGAGCCCGGCCGCCCCGGCGGCACCATCCGCCCCGTCCCGCACTCGGCCGCGGCGTCGGCCGGCGCGGCGGGCGTCCTCGGCGTTCCCGGCACCGTGATCCCCGGCGACGGCGTCCCGCCCGCCGACGCCCGCACGAACGGCGCGGGCACGCGGAACGGGCAGGGCGCGGGCACGCGGAACGGTCACGGGAACGGCGCGGGAGCACGGAGCGGCACAGGAGCACAGACCGGGCACGGGGCGCCGTGAACGGGCGAGGGCACGGCGGGGAGCGGGTGGAACGGTGACGAAGGGCCCGGGACGCGGTACCGCTGGGCCGCCCTCCGGCCGCGGACGCGGCTCGGACGGGCGCGGCCCCCGCGGCGCGGCCGGGCGCGACGACAAGAGCGGCCCGGGCGCGGCGCGCGCGTCCGGGCGTCAGACGGGGAACACGCCGCGCCCGCCCGCGGGGCGGGCCGACGGCGCGGGACGGCCGGGCAGGAAGGGCGGCGGCGGCGCCCGCCGGCCCGCGCGCAGCGGCACGGTCCCCACCTCCCGCAAGGAGACCCCGGGCAAGGACACCCCACGTAAAGACGCCCCGCGCAAGGACAGCGGACGTAAGGACGGCGCACGCAAGGAAGGCGGACGCAAGGACACCGCGGGCAAGGAGAAACCGGGCGGGCGGACGGGCGGCGCCGCGACGGCCGTCAAGCGCTCCGCGCGGAAGAAGGCGCCCGCCAGGGGCGCGACGGTGGAGAGCCGCACGGCCCGCAACGCCCAGACAGCGCGGCCGAAGACGGACGGAGCGGGCCCCCGCGGCCCGCGCCCCGGCGGCGGATCCGGACGGCGCCCGCCGCCCGGCCGCCCCCCGCGGTCCCGGGTCCCCTTCCACCGCCGCGACCCGCTCAAGCGGCTCAACGTCGGGCTGCTCGTCGTCGCGTTCGTGCTGTCGCTGTTCGCCGGGCGGCTCGTCCAGCTCCAGACGATCGACTCGGGGCAGTACACCGAGCAGGCGATGCTGCAGCGGATGCGGGAGCTCAAGCTGCCCGCCGTCCGCGGCGACATCACCGACGCGCAGGGCAACCCGCTCGCCATGACGGTGGAGGCCCGCGCGATCTTCGCGGACCCCTCGCTCATCAAGCCGGACAAGCGGCAGCCGATCGTCAACGCGCTGGCCCCGACGCTCGGGCTGAACCCCGCGACGCTGCTGAAGCAGATCAGCAAGCCCGAGACGCGGTTCGTGTACCTCGCGCACGGGGTCCGCCCCGACCAGGCGCGGCTGGTGAGCTCGTGGAACTTCCTCGGCATCGGTACCTTGCCGGAATACCGCCGGGAATACCCCAACGATTCGCTGGCCGCCAGCGTCATAGGTTTCGTGAACGACACGGGGAGCGGCGCCGCCGGCCTGGAGAGCTCGCTGAACGGCGTGCTCGCGGGCAAGGAGGGCTGGCAGCGGGTCGAGATCAGCCCCGAGGGCCAGCACATCCCCATGGGCGAGGACCAGAAGCGCCCGTCGGTGCCCGGCCGCGGGGTCCGCCTGACGCTGCAGCGCGATCTGCAGTTCAAGGCGCAGCAGGCGATCGAGCGGCAGGTCAGGGCGAGCAGGGCCAAGAGCGGCACCGTGATCGTGATGGACCCGCGCACCGGCCGTCTCCTCGCGATGGCGTCCGCGCCGGGGTTCGACCCGAACGACTACGCCGACTCCGACCGGTCCCGCTGGGGCAGCCCCCTGGTGCAGGAGGCCTACGAGCCGGGCAGCACCGGCAAGGTCGTCACCGCCGCGGCCGTCATGGAGCACGGCGGCGTCACCCCGCAGACGCCCTACACCGTCCCGGACAAGATCAAAAAGTACGACGTGGTGTTCCACGACTCGCATCCGCACCAGCCCGAGCGGCTGACGTTCGCCGGCGTGCTCGCCAAGTCGAGCAACGTCGGCACGATCATGGCGAGCGAGACCATCGACTCGCAGCGGCTCTACCAGACGCTGCGCGACTTCGGGTTCGGCCGCCGGACCGGCCTGCCGCTGCCCGGCGAGACGCAGGGCCTGCTGGAGCCGCCGGGCAAGTGGTCGGGCACCGACCGGTACCCGATCGCGTTCGGGCAGACGGTCTCGGTGAACGCGGTGCAGATGGCGAGCGTGTACTCGACGATCGCCAACGGCGGCGTCCGCGTCGCGCCGAACCTGATCGCGGGCACCGTCGGGGAGCACGACAGGTTCACCCCGGCGCCCGAACCGGAGCGCAGGCAGGTCATCAGCGCCAAGACGGCCCGGCAGATCAGCGACATGCTGGAGGGCGTCACGACGAAGGAGGGCACCGCCCCGAAGGCCCAGATCAAGGGCTACCGCGTCGCCGGCAAGACCGGCACCGCCGAGGCCGTCAACCCGCGCTGCGGCTGCTACGACGGCGGCGGCTACACCGCCTCCTTCGCCGGGTTCGCGCCCGCGGACGACCCGCGCCTGGTGGTGCAGGTCGTCCTGCAGGATCCGAAGCGCGGGAGCCACTATGGTGGCGATGCGGCGGCACCGGTCTTCAAGGACGTGATGAGCTTCGCGCTTCAGTCCGAGAAGATCCCGCCGACGGGGAGCAGGCCGCCGATCATCGAGATCCGCGCCCGCGACTGATCGCAGCGAGTACCCTCCTCGCCTGTGAGTCCACCACCCGTGTCCGACCAGTCCCGTACCGTCCGCAACGAAAGAAACGTCATGCGTCCCACCACCAACCCGGCTCGTCCGCTGAGCGGACTCGCGGCGCTCCTCGGAATCGGATCGGACGAACAGGGCGGACAGGACGTATGGGACGCGGTGTCCGTCACGGGGATCACACATGACTCGCGCGCCGTGCTGCCGGGCGACGTCTACGCGGCGCTGCCCGGGGCCCGCGCGCACGGCGCCCAGTTCTCCGCCCAGGCCGCGGAGGCCGGCGCCGTGGCGATCCTCACCGACGCCGACGGGCACGACCGGGCCGCGGCGACGGGCCTCCCCGTCCTGGTGACGGGGGACGTCCGGGCGCGGCTCGGCGACGCGGCGGCGTGGGTGTACGGCGAGCCCGGGCACGACATCACGCTCATCGGCGTGACCGGCACCAGCGGCAAGACCACCACGGTGTTCCTGGTGGAGGCGGGCCTGCGCGCCGCCGGGATCGAGACGGGCCTGGTCGGCGGCGTGGAGATCCGGGTGGGCGGCGACCGGGTGCCGAGCGCGCTCACCACGCCGGAGGCGACCGACCTGCACGCGCTGCTCGCGATGATGCGCGAGCGCGGCGTCGGCGCCGCCGCGATGGAGGTGTCCAGCCACGCGCTGGTGCAGGGCCGGGTCGGCGGCGCCCGCTACGAGGTCGCGGTGTTCACGAACCTGTCCCAGGACCACCTCGACTACCACCCGACCATGCAGGACTACTTCCTCGCGAAGGCGCGGCTGTTCACGCCCGAGTACTCGCGGGTCGGCGTGATCAACCTCGACGACCACTACGGCCGCGAGCTGCTGGAGATCGCCACGGTGCCGGCGACGACGTTCTCCCCGACCGGGGACCCGGCGGCGGACTGGCGGGCCGAGGACGTGCGCGTCGGCGCCGACGGCAGCGTGTTCCGCGTGGTCGGCCCCCTCGGCATCGAGGCCGACGGCGAGGTCCGCCTCGCCGGGCCGTTCAACGTCGCCAACGCCCTGGCCGCGATCGTCGCGCTGGTGGAGGCGGGCATCCCGCTGCAGGCGGCGGTCCGCGGGGTGGCGTCGCTGCCCGGCGTCCCGGGGCGGCTGGAGCGGGTCGACGAGGGGCAGGACTTCGTGACCCTCGTCGACTACTCGCACAAGCCGGGGGCGGTCGAGGCCGTCCTGAACGCGCTGCGGCCCGTCACCGAGGGCGACCTCGCGGTGGTGATCGGCTGCGGCGGCGACCGCGACCGCGGCAAGCGGCCGCTCATGGGCGAGGCCGCCGCGCGGCTGGCCGACATGGCGTACCTCACCAACGACAACCCGAGGTCGGAAGATCCACTGGCCATCCTTGCCGCTATGGTCGAGGGCGGGCTCAAGGTGCCGCAGCCGGAGCGCGCGCACATCGTCGTGGAGCCCGACCGCGCCGCGGCGATCGACCTGGCCGTCGGCCGCGCCCGCCGCGGCGACGTGGTCGTCGTCGCGGGCAAGGGGCACGAGCAGGGCCAGAACGTGGCCGGCGAGGTACATCCGTTCGACGACCGCGAGGTCGTGCGCGCCGCGCTCCGGCGCCGTGCGGACGCGCTCCGGCGCCATGGACAAGGGACAAGAGGGGACGGGACGCAGGCGTGATCCCACTTCCGCTGTCGACGATCGCGGAGATCACGGGAGGGACCCGGCACGGGCCGCCGGACCCGGTGGTGGACGACCCGGTGGTGGACGGCCCCGTGGTGATCGACTCCCGCGCGGTGGAGCCCGGGGCGCTGTTCGCGGCGCTGAAGGGCGACCGCTCGGACGGGCACGACTTCGCGGCCGGGGCCCTCGCGGCCGGGGCGGCGGGCGTGCTCGCGCAGCGCCCGGTGGACGGGCCGTGCGTGGTCGTCGACGACGTCCAGGAGGCCCTCGGACGGCTCGCGAGGGGCGTCCTGGAGCGGCTGCCCGACGTGACCGTCGTCGCGGTCACCGGCTCGGCCGGCAAGACCTCCACCAAGGACCTCATCGGGCAGGTCCTCAGCGGCGCGGGTCCGACGGTCTACCCGCCCGGCTCGTTCAACAACGAGATCGGGCTGCCGCTCACCGTGCTGCGCGCCGACGCCGCCACCCGGCACCTCGTGCTGGAGATGGGGGCCCGCGGCATCGGCCACATCGCCTACCTCACCGGGATCGCGCGCCCGGACGTCGGCGTCGTGCTGAACGTCGGCACCGCGCACGTCGGGGAGTTCGGCGGCAGGGAGAACATCGCCCTGGCCAAGGGCGAGATCGTGGAGGCGGTCCCGCCGGGCGGCACCGCCGTCCTGAACGCCGACGACCCCCTGGTCAGCGCGATGGCGTCCCGGACGCAGGGCGAGGTCGTCATGTTCGGCCGCTCGCCGGGCGCCGCGGTCCGCGCCGAGGACGAGACCCTCGACGAGCAGGGCCGGGCGAGCTTCACCCTCGTGACGCCGGAGGGCGCGGCGCCGGTCGCGCTGCGCCTGCACGGCTCGCACGCCGTCCCGAACGCGCTGGCCGCGGCCGCGGCGGCGCGTGCGGCGGGGCTCGCGCCCGGAGCGGTCGCCGAGGCGCTGTCGGCGGCCGTGCCGGTCAGCCGGTGGCGGATGGAGGTCACCGAGCGGGCCGACGGGGTGACCGTGGTGAACGACGCCTACAACGCCAACCCCGACTCGACCCGCGCCGCGATCGACGTGCTCGTTCACCTGGCCCGCGGCCGCCGCGCCTACGCGGTCCTGGGCGAGATGGCCGAACTAGGTGACTCGTCCGTGGCGGAACATGCCAGGATCGGGCAGCATGTCGCGCGCAGTGGGATCGCCGGGTTCGTGGTGGTCGGTGCGAACGCGGCGGCGATGGCCGAAGGGGCCGGGCAGGTGGCGTCATGGACGGGAGAGTGCGTACAGGTGGATGACGTCGGCGCGGCGGTGACCGTGCTCAGGGAGCGGCTGGCGCCGCGGGACGTCGTGCTGGTGAAGGGCTCCCGCGTGGCCGGCCTGGAACGGGTGGCCGAGGCGATCCTCGCGGAGGACGGCCGATGACCAACATCATCATCGCCGCGGGGATCGCGCTGATCTTCGTCGGGGTCGGCACGCCGGTGTGGATCCGCATCGTCAACCGGCTCGGCTACGGCCAGATGATCCGCGACGAGGGCCCCGAGGCCCACCTGAACAAGCGCGGCACCCCCACGATGGGCGGGACGGTCTTCATCGTCGGCTCGCTCGTCGGCTACGCGGCCGCGCACCTGTTCACCGGGGAGGTCCCCACCATCTCGGGGATCCTGGTGCTGTTCCTGATGACGGGCCTCGGCCTCGTCGGGTTCGTGGACGACTACATCAAGGTGTTCAAGCAGCGCAGCCTCGGCCTGCGCAGCGGCGCCAAGATGATCGGCATCGTCCTCGTCGGCGTCGTGTTCGCGGTCGGATCGCTGAACTTCCCCAACGGCTACGACGTCACCCCCGCCGACCCCCACATCTCTTTCCTGCGCGACTTCGGCCCCTCGATCGGCCCGTACCTGTTCGTGGTGTGGGCGCTGCTGCTCATCGCGGCCATGTCCAACGGCGTGAACCTCACCGACGGTCTGGACGGCCTCGCGGCCGGCCCGGCGGGCATGGTGCTGGCCGCCTACGTCATCATCGGCAACTGGCAGCTGCGCAACAGCTGCGCCGCCAGCCTCGTCCCGAACTGCTACAGCGTCCGCGACCCCCTCGACCTCGCGGTGGTCGCCGCGGCCGTGCTCGGCGGCGTGTTCGGGTTCCTGTGGTGGAACGCCCCGCCCGCGAAGATCTTCATGGGCGACACCGGCTCGCTGGCCCTCGGCGGCGTGCTGGTCGGCCTGGCGATCCTCACCCGCACCCAGCTGCTGCTGGCCATCCTGTGCGGGCTGATCGTGATGATCACGCTGTCGGTGATCATCCAGGTCGGCGGGTTCAAGATGACCCGCAAACGCGTGTTCAAGATGGCGCCGCTGCAGCACCACTTCGAGCTGTCGGGCTGGGCCGAGACCACGATCGTCGTGCGCTTCTGGCTGATGTCCGCGACGTTCGTAGCGATCGGCATCGGCCTGTTCTACCTCGAATGGATGCCGAAGAAGTGAACGAGCGCCCCTGGGAGGGCCGCCCCTGGGACGGCCAGAGCGTGTGCGTGGCCGGGCTCGGCGTGTCCGGCCGCGCCGCCGCCCGCGTCCTCGCCGCGCGCGGCGCCCGCGTCACCATCGTCGACGCCCGCGACGGGGAGGAGCAGCGCGGCCACGCCGCCGAGCTGGAGGCCCGCGGGGTCACGGTCCGCCTCGGCGACGGCGAGTCCCTCCCGGCGGACGCCGACCTCGTCGTGACCTCGCCGGGCTGGCGCCCGGACACGCCGCTGCTCGCCGCGGCCGCCGCGGCCGGCATCGAGATCATCGGCGAGGTGGAGCTGGCGTGGCGGCTCCGCCCCGAGGGCGCGGCGCCCTGGCTGGCCATCACCGGGACGGACGGCAAGACCACGGTCGTGCGGATGCTGGCGTGCATGCTCACCGCCGCCGGGCACAAGGCCATGGCCGTCGGAAACGTCGGCACTCCCATCGTGGAGGCCGTGAGCGAGCCCTACGACGTGCTGGCGGTGGAGCTCTCCAGCTACCAGCTGCACTGGTCCCGCTCCCTCGGGCCGTACGCGGCCACGGTGCTGAACGTCGCGCCCGACCACCTCGACTGGCACGGCTCCATGGACGCCTACGTCGGCGCCAAGGCCAAGATCTTCGCCCCGGGCTGCGTCGCCGTCTACAACGCCGACGACGACACCTCCGCGGCGCTCGCCGAACGCGCCGAGGGCGTGTCCCGGAGGATCGGCTTCACCCTCCAGGTGCCGCGGCCCGGGGAGCTCGGCGTCGTCGAGGAACTGCTGGTCGACCGGGCCTTCACCGACGACCCCGCGAGCCAGGCCGCCGAACTCGCCGCGCTCGGCGACGTGCGGCCGTTCGCGCCGCACAACGTCGCCAACGCCCTCGCCGCCGCCGGGCTGGCCCGCGCGTTCGGCGCGCCGCCCGAGGCCGTCCGCGAGGGGCTGCGGGCGTTCGTCCCCGACCCGCACCGCATCCAGCATGTCGCCGACGTCGCGGGCGTCGCCTACGTCAACGACTCCAAGGCGACCCAGCCGCACGCCGCCGCCGCGTCCCTCGCCGCCTACGACAGCGTCGTGTGGATCGCCGGCGGCCTCCTCAAGGGGCTGGACGTCGACGACCTGGTGCGCTCGTGCGCCGGCCGGCTGCGCGGCGCCGTGCTGATGGGGCGCGACCGGCACCGGATCGCCGAGGCGCTCGCGCGACACGCCCCGGATGTCCCCGTGGTGGACGTCCCCGACACGGACACTGGGGCGATGGACCGCGTCGTCGCCCACGCCTCCGGCCTCGCCCGGCCGGGGGACACCGTGCTGCTCGCGCCCGTCGGGGCCTCCTTCGACATGTTCGCCAACTACCCGGCCCGCGGGGACGCCTTCATCGCGGCGGTCGAGCGCCTCTCCCGGGACGCCCGGTAACGATGACCACCGCGGCCGGGGAGGACGGCGCCGCCCGGCGTCCGGGTCCACGGGAGCAGGTGGTCGCCGCCGTGGGGCTGCTCGACCGGCCCCTCACCTCCTACTACCTGGTGCTGGGCTGCTCGGTGATGCTGCTCGCGCTCGGCCTGACGATGGTGCTGTCGGCCTCCAGCGTGAAGCAGCTCCAGGCGACGGGTTCGGCGTACACGCTGTTCCAGAAGCAGGCCGTGTGGGTCGCGATCGGGCTGCCCGGCATGTGGGTGGCGTCCCGGCTGCCGGTGAAGACGTTCCGCGCGCTCGCCTACCCGCTGCTTCTGCTGTCGGTCGTCGCGCTGGCGCTGGTGCTGGTCCCCGGGCTCGGGCGCAGCGCCGGCGGCGCGACCCGCTGGGTCGACCTCGGCCCGGTGCAGATCCAGCCGTCCGAGCTGGCCAAGCTCGCCCTGGTGCTGTGGGGCGCCGACCTGCTGGCCCGCAAGGACCGGCTCGGCCAGCTCACCGAGTGGCGGCCGCTGCTGGTGCCGCTGATGCCGGGCGCCGGGGTGCTCGTCCTGCTGGTGATGCTGGGCAGCGACCTCGGCACCACGCTGGTGCTCCTCACGATCTTCCTGGCGCTGCTGTGGGTCGTCGGCG
Organism: Actinomadura sp. NPDC048021; assembly: GCF_040653135.1. NCBI lineage: Bacteria > Bacillati > Actinomycetota > Actinomycetes > Streptosporangiales > Thermomonosporaceae > Actinomadura > Actinomadura sp. NPDC048021. Next base: position 23,398 of record NZ_JBEZJQ010000026.1, on the reverse strand, counting down.
CCCCCGGCCGGCTGTTCGTCGGCATCGCGGGGCTCGTGTGCCTGCTCGTGTCGATCCTCATCATCGTCGAGCCGTACCGGATGCAGCGCCTCACCGGGTTCCTCGACCCGTCCGGCAACCAGCTCACCACCAACTACCAGGGCACGCAGGGGCTGTTCGCGGTCGCCTCGGGCGGCCTGTTCGGCACGGGCCTCGGCGAGGGCCGCGCCAAGTGGGACTACCTGCCGCACGCCGAGACCGACTTCATCTTCGCGATCGTGGGCGAGGAGTTCGGCCTCGTCGGGACGCTCGTCGTGCTCGGCCTGTTCGGGATGCTCACCTACGCGGGCCTGCGGATCGCCCGGCGCGTGAAGGACCCGTTCACCCGGCTCGCCGCCGCGGGGGCCACGGCGTGGCTGGTGGTCCAGGCGATCGTGAACATCGGCGCGGTCATCGGCGTCCTGCCCATCACGGGAATCCCCCTCCCGCTGGTGTCCTACGGGGGCTCGGCGCTCATCCCGACCCTGTTCGCGCTCGGCATGCTGCTCGCGTTCGCCAAGCGCGAGCCCGGCGCGCGGCAGGCACTCTCCGCACGGGGTCCCGGACCGGTCGTGAGGGCTCTAAGCTGGCTGGGTCTGGCACGGCGTTGAAATCCCCCCTTCGAACCACGCTGAGGAGTTGTCAACGGACATGAGGGTTGTCCTGGCCGGCGGCGGCACCGCCGGACACATCGAGCCCGCCCTGGCGCTCGCCGACGCGCTGCGCCGCAACGACCCGAACACCGGGGTCGTCTGTCTGGGGACCGAGCGGGGGCTGGAGACCCGTCTCGTCCCGCAGCGGGGCTACGAGCTCGCCCTGATCCCGCCGGTGCCGCTGCCGCGCACGCTCACCCCGCAGCTGCTGTCGGTGCCCGGCCGGCTGCGCGGGGCGATCAACGCGGCGGCCTCCGTCCTCGACCAGGCCCAGGCCGACATCCTCGTCGGCTTCGGCGGCTACGTCGCCACCCCGGGCTACCTCGCGGCGCGCAAGCGCAAGGTGCCGATCATCGTGCACGAGGCCAACCCGAAGCCCGGCCTGGCCAACAAGCTCGGCGCCCGCTTCACCGAGCACGTGGCGGTCTCGCACGCCGACTCGCCGCTGCCGAACGCCCGCTTCGTGGGGATCCCGCTGCGCCGCGAGATCGCGACGCTGGACCGGCTGGCGATGGGCGACAAGGCCCGCTCCTACTTCGGGCTGCTCCCCGACCTGCCCACGCTGCTGATCTTCGGCGGCTCGCAGGGCGCCCGCTCGCTGAACCAGGCCGCCGTGGCCTCCGCGCCGTACTTCCGGCAGGCGGGCATCCAGGTGCTGCACATCGTCGGGCCGAAGAACACCGAGGAGCCCGAGCCCGCGGCCGGCGGCCCGCAGTACGTCACGATCCCCTACTGCGACCGGATGGACCTCGCCTACGCCGCCGCCGACATGGCGATGTGCCGCGCGGGCGCGATGACCTGCGCCGAGCTGGCCGCGGTCGCGCTGCCGGCGGTGTACGTCCCGCTCCCGATCGGCAACGGCGAGCAGCGGCTGAACGCCGAGCCGATCGTCGCGGCGGGCGGCGGCATGCTGGTCGACAACGCCGAGCTGTCGCCGGACTGGATCGCCCGGCACCTGCTTCCGGTGCTGGCCGACCCGGCCCGCGTCGCGCACATGTCGGAGGCCGCCGGCCGGATGGGCCGCCGCGACGCCGACGTCGCGCTCGCCCAGATGGTCTACGAAGTGGTCCGCTCCGCGGGCGCCGCCCGATGAGCCTGATCGACCCGGGGGAGGCGGTGCCGGCGGCCGATCTCGGACGGGTCCACTTCATCGCGATCGGGGGCGCCGGCATGTCCGGCGTCGCCCGCATCATGCTGCGGCGCGGCATCGCCGTGTCCGGCAGCGACGCGCGCGACTCCGAGCTGCTCACCCAGCTCGGCGACCTCGGCGCCAAGGTGTTCGTCGGGCACGACGCCGCGCACGTGGGCGACGCCGACACCGTCGTGGTGTCCACGGCGATCCGCGACACCAACCCCGAGCTGGTCGCCGCACGCGCGCGCGGGCTTCGCGTCCTGCACCGCTCGGCCGCGCTCGCCTCGCTGATGGCGGACCGCCGGGCCGTCGCGGTCGCCGGCACGCACGGCAAGACCACCACCACCTCGATGCTGACGGTGGCGCTCCAGCACGCCGGCGCCGACCCGTCCTACTGCATCGGCGGGCAGCTCGTCACCACGGGTCTCGGCGCCGACGAGGGCACCGGCGAGGCGTTCGTCGCGGAGGCCGACGAGAGCGACGGCTCGTTCCTCATGTACACCCCGAACATCGCGGTCGTCACCAACGTCGAGGCCGACCACCTCGACAACTACGGCGGGTTCGAGAAGGTCAAGGAGAACTTCGCCCGCTTCGTCGACCGGATCGAGCCGGGCGGCACCCTCGTCGCCGGCGCCGACGATCCGGTCGCGATGGAGCTCGCCGAGCGGGCGCGGGCCCGCGGCCTGACGGTGCTGACCTACGGGCAGGCCGAAGGCGCCGACCTGCGCGTGACCGGGTTCACGCCGCGCGGCCTCGGCTCCCGCTTCGAGATCGAGGGCGACGGGGAGTTCACGCTGGCCGTGCCGGGGCGGCACAACGCGCTCAACGCCGCCGCCGTCGTCGCGGTCACGCGGTCCCTCGGCCTGGACGACGCGCCGGTGCGCGACGGTCTCGCCGCGTTCGGCGGGGCGATGCGGCGGCTGGAGCGCAAGGGCGAGGCGGGCGGCGTCGAGGTGTTCGACAGCTACGCCCACCACCCGACCGAGCTGACCGCCGACCTGGACGCCACCCGCGACTACCTGGGGGAGAAGGGCGAGGGGCCGGACGGGCGGGGCCGCATCGTCGCCGTGTTCCAGCCGCACCTGTACAGCCGCACCCGGTTCTTCGCCGCCGAGTTCGGCGCCGCGCTCGGCCTCGCCGACGTCGCGGTCGTCCTCGACGTCTACGGCGCCCGCGAGGACCCCGAGCCCGGCGTCACCGGCGCGCTGGTCGCCGACGCCGTCCCGCCGGGAACCGAGACCGTCTACGCGCCCGAGCGGGACGAGGTGCCCGGCATCGCGGCGTCGCTCGCCCGCCCCGGCGACGTCGTCATCACGCTGGGCGCCGGTGACGTGACCCAGCTCGGCCCGCTCATCCTGGAACGGCTCGCCGGGGCGCAGGGCCCGTCGGGGCGATAGGGCTCGACAGGAGATCGGGCTCGCCGAGGGGGTCGGGCATGTCGGGGGGATCGGCTTTCGGTGGAGCGGGGCGTGACACGCCGTCGCGCGCGGGGTCGGCGGCCGGCGCGGGGATCACTGTCAGGCTTGGGGCATGACCGAGGCGCAGACGGGCCGCCGCGCGTCGCCGGAGCCGGAGCCGGAGCCGGAGCACGATCCGGACACGGAGACCGCGGCGCCGGACGGGCGCGCCCGCGCGAACCGCTGGAAGGTGGTGTTCGTCACCCTCCTGGTGGTCGGCGCGCTCGGCGCGGTGTCCTGGGTCCTGCTCGGGTCGAGGCTGCTGGTGGTGCGGCACGTCGAGGTGACGGGCACCCGCCTCGCGTCCGCCGACCAGGTGGTGGCCTCCGCCGGGATCGATCTCGGCACGCCGATGGTGCGGCTCAGGACGGGCGCGGTCCGCGACCGCGTCGAGCGGCTGCGCGAGGTCGAGTCGGCGGCGATCGAGCGGCGCTGGCCGGGGACGGTCCGCATCGTCGTGCGGGAGCGCGAGCCGATCGCGGTGTTCCGCGACGGCGACGGCTACCACCTGCTCGACCGGCACGGCGTGACCGTCGCCGACGAGGAGGCCCGCCCGGCGGGGCTTCCCGCGCTCACGGTCGCCTCGCCCGGGCCGTCCGACCGGGCGACCCTGGCGGCGCTCACCGTGCTGTCCGCGCTGCCCGAACGCCTCAGCGGCAAGCTCACCGAGGTGGAGGCGAGCGGTCCCGAGGAGGTGACCCTCTACATGGCGGGCGGCCAGACGGTGGTGTGGGGGGCCGCCGAACGGGCAGACGAGAAGATCAGGTTGCTGGACGCCGTGCGGCGGACGGCGGCGGGGCGCGCCGTCCGCACCGTCGATGTCAGCTCGCCGGAGGTCCTCAAGACGGAATGAGCCCGCTCGGGCGGCCGGGCCGGGGGACCTGCGAAGGCGGGCGGTCCGCGACACGCCGGTGGAGTTCGGGGGAGGTTAGTTGACCCTGGCGGTAAGGCCGCCCTACTGTCCGTATCAGTCCTCAGGTTGACATAACTGTAAGCCTCAAGTTGAGGGTGAGGGTTTACCCCCGCCAGCAGACGGCTTCGCAGCGAGGCTTCACAAACCAGCTCGAACACACAGCTCGGATACACAGAGCGAAACACAGCTCAAAGCACAGTCGGAATACAGGTCGGGAACACCGCGACGGCACGGTCGGCAGATCGGGCAGGGCGGTCGGAGAGAGCGGAAAGGCCCCTCGTCGTGGCAGCACCGCAGAATTACCTCGCGGTCATCAAGGTCGTCGGCATCGGCGGCGGCGGCGTCAACGCCGTCAACCGGATGATCGAAGAGGGACTCAAGGGCGTCGAGTTCATCGCGATCAACACGGACGCCCAGGCGCTGCTGATGAGTGACGCCGACGTGAAACTGGACGTGGGCCGCGAGCTCACCCGGGGCCTCGGCGCCGGGGCGAACCCCGACGTCGGCCGCAAGGCCGCCGAGGACCACCGGGAGGAGATCGAGGAGGTCCTCAAGGGCGCCGACATGGTGTTCGTCACCGCCGGCGAAGGCGGCGGCACCGGCACCGGCGGCGCGCCCGTGGTCGCCAACATCGCCCGCTCGCTCGGCGCGCTGACCATAGGCGTCGTCACCCGGCCCTTCAGCTTCGAGGGCAAGCGCCGCGCGATGCAGGCCGAGGCCGGCATCGAGACGCTGCGCGACGAGGTCGACACCCTCATCGTCATCCCGAACGACCGGCTGCTGTCGATCTCCGACCGGCAGGTCAGCGTGCTGGACGCCTTCAAGGCCGCCGACCAGGTGCTGCTGTCCGGTGTCCAGGGCATCACCGACCTGATCACCACCCCGGGCCTGATCAACCTCGACTTCGCCGACGTCAAGTCCGTGATGTCCGGCGCCGGCTCGGCGCTGATGGGCATCGGCTCGGCGCGCGGCGACGACCGCTCGGTCGCCGCCGCCGAGATGGCGATCTCCAGCCCGCTGCTGGAGGCCAGCATCGACGGCGCGCACGGCGTGCTGCTGTCCATCTCCGGCGGCTCCGACCTCGGGCTCTTCGAGATCAACGAGGCGGCGCAGCTGGTGTCCAACGCGGCGGCGCCCGATGCCAACATCATCTTCGGCGCGGTCATCGACGACGCGCTCGGCGACGAGGTCCGGGTCACGGTGATCGCGGCGGGTTTCGACGAGGGGCGTCCGGCCAAGCCGGTCCCTGAGCCGGAGAGCAAGCGGCTGCCTCCGCCCCCGCGTCCCGTCCCGCCGCCCGCGTCCCCGCCCGCGCCGGCCAACCCGATCCCCAGCCGGGTCGGGCGGTCCGAGCCGCCGGGCGCGCAGCCGACCGCGCAGCAGCAGTCGGTGGCGCAGGCCGCCGCCGCGTCCCCGCCCCCCGCTCAGCAGCGGCCGGAGGCCGACCGTCCCGCGCCCGCGCGGGCGCAGGACGACCGGTCCGCCGGGCGCGGCGAGCAGTCCCGGCCCGAGGGGGCGGCGTCCGGGCAGCCGGGCCCGCCGGCCGACCGGGACGCCGGCGCTTCCGGCGGCGAGTCCGGCGGTTCGCGCGCCCCCGCGCCCCGCCCGCCCGCCGAGCAGCCCTCCCCCCGCGTGCACGCGGGGGAGAACGACGGCGGCCCCGCCTCCGGGCAGCGCCGCCGTCCCGTCGTGTTCGACGAGGACGACGACCTCGACGTGCCCGACTTCCTGAAGTGATCACCGCCGTCGCCCTGGGCGACGGCGTCGGCGCCGGCTTCACCGGCCGCGCCGGCGGCGTGAGCGGGCCCCCCTACGACTCCCTGAACCTCGGCGGCGCGGTCGGCGACGACCCGGCCGCCGTCCTGGACAACCGGCGGCGCGCCGCCGCCGCGCTCGGCGCCGACCCCGAGCGCACCGTCTTCATGCGGCAGGTGCACGGCGCCGACGTCGCGTTCGCCGCCTCGACCGACCTGCCCGGTCCGGTCGACGCCGTCGTCACGACCGTGCCCGGGCTCGCCCTCGCCGTCCTCGTCGCCGACTGCGCGCCCGTCCTGCTGGCCGACGCGGCCGCCGGGGTCGTCGGCGCCGCCCACTCCGGCCGCCCCGGGACGGCCGCCGGAGTCGTCCCGGCCCTGGTGAAGGCGATGTGCGAGCGGGGCGCCGACCCCGCCCGGATGACCGCGGCCATCGGACCCGCCGCGTGCGGCCGCTGCTACGAGGTCCCCGCGGAGATGCGGGACGAGGTCGCCGCCGTCGTCCCCGCCGCGTACTCCACGACGTCCGCGGGCACCCCGGCCCTCGACATCCGCGCCGGCGTCGCCGAGCAGCTCGCGTCCGCGGGGGTGACCCGCGTGACCGCCGACGGCCGCTGCACGATCGAGGACCCGGGCCTCTACTCCTACCGCCGCGAGGGACGCACCGGCCGTTTCGCCGGATATGTCTGGTTGAAGGAAGGCACGTGACCGACCGGGACCACACCGGCGCCGCCGCGGACGGCCCCGCGGCCGGGCGGCGCGCCGAGATCGCCGAGGGCCTGGCCGCCGTCCGGGCGCGCATCGCCGCCGCGTGCGCGGCCGCCGGCCGGAGCGAGGACGAGATCACGCTGATCGCGGTGACCAAGACGTTCCCCGCGTCCGACGTGCGGCTGCTGGCCGGGCTGGGCGTCACCGAGGTCGGCGAGAACCGCGACCAGGAGGCGCGCCCGAAGGCCGCCGACTGCGCCGACCTACCACTGACCTGGCACTTCGTCGGACGGCTCCAGACCAACAAGGCGCGCGCCGTGGCCGGCTACGCCGACGTCGTGCACTCCGTGGACCGGTCGCGACTGGTCACGGCCCTCGCGGAGGGCGCCGCCCGCGCCGGCCGCACGCTCCGCTGCCTCGTGCAGGTCTCCCTGGACGAGGCGGGGAAGAAGGGCGAGGTGGGGGAGAGGGGCGGGGCCGTGCCCGACGACGTCCCCGGGCTGGCCGACGAGATCGCCGCCGCCCCCGGCCTGGAGCTCGGCGGCGTGATGGCCGTCGCGCCCCTCGGCGCGGACCCGCTGCCCGCCTTCGACCGGCTCGCGGAGACGGCGGCGCGGATGAGGCGGAACCATCCGGACGCGCGGATCGTCAGTGCGGGTATGAGCGGCGATCTGGAGCAGGCGATCGCGTGCGGCGCGACACACCTGCGGATCGGTACGGCGTTGCTCGGCGGCCGACGGGCAATCGTCAGGTAATGTCCCCCCAGTGGTACCTGCCTGAACGCGGGAGGCCACGACTGATCAGTCCAACGGCGGGGCCGGACGCGCCCGGCGCCGAGGCCACAGGACACGGAGGGACGTATGGCCAGCGCGATGCGCAAGATGGCGGTCTACCTCGGCCTTGTGGAGGACGATCGCTACGACGACAAGTACGGCGACTACGACGAGTACGAGGTCTACGACGAGGAGACCGACACCGGGCAGGGACGCCGTCGCGATGACGAATCCGGCGGTCAGCTTACCCGAGCCGAAGAGGCGTCGGACCGCGATCGCGACCATCACTCCACGTCGACCATCGAGCGACGGTCCGTGGCGCTCTACGAGTCCGGTACCACCGACCTCGCGCGTATCACTACGCTGCATCCGAGGACCTACAACGAGGCGAGGACGATCGGGGAGCACTTCCGGGAGGGCACGCCGGTGATCATGAACCTGACCGAGATGGTCGACAGCGACGCCAAGCGCCTGGTCGACTTCGCGGCGGGTCTCGTGTTCGGGCTGCACGGCAGCATCGAGCGTGTTACCAACAAGGTGTTCCTGCTGTCGCCCGTCAACGTCGAGGTGACGGCGGAGGACAAGGCCCGGATGGCGGAACGTGGGTTCTTCAACCAGAGCTGAGAGTCGCATGCGAGAGTGTCCGTGAACATCGTTGGATCCGTCCTGCAGGGCGTTCTGTACCTCTTCCTGCTGTTCCTGATCGGAAGGCTGGTCCTGGAGGTCCTGCAGTCGTTCGCCAGGCAGTGGAAGCCGACCGGAGTGGTGCTCGTGATCGCTGAGGCGACCTACACGGTCACCGATCCGCCGCTGAAACTCCTCAGGCGTTTCATCCCGCCCATCCGGCTGGGTAACGTTGCCCTGGACCTCAGCTTCACGGTCCTCATCCTTGTGGTCTGGGTCTTGATCGTCTTCGTCGGCTCCATATTCGGCGGAGGTTAGGTCGATCGGATACCGTCCTTCGGGGACAGACTCCAAGCGCGCCAAGGAGACGAGAACATGCCGCTGACACCCGCCGACGTGCGGAACAAGCAGTTCAGTACCACCAGGCTGAGGCCGGGGTACGACGAGGAGGAGGTGGACGCCTTCCTCGACGAGGTCGAGGCGGAGCTCGACCGCCTCATCCAGGAGAACGAGGAACTGCGGGCCAAGCTGGCCGAGTGCCTGCGCGGCAAGGTTCCCGCCATGGCCGCTCCCATCGTGGAGCCCAAGCCGGACATCCAGAAGATCCCCGAGCCTCCCCGCCCCGAGCCGCAGCCGCAGCCCGAGCCGGAGCCCGTCCTCGGCGGCCTCGGCATGTCGTCCCCCGCCCCGAGCGGCGAGGACAACATGGACACCGCGGCCCGCGTGCTGGCGCTCGCGCAGCAGACCGCCGACCAGGCGATCGCCGACGCCCGCCGCGAGGCCGACGAGACGCTCGGCCGCGCCCGCCGCGAGGCCGAGGAGATCCTCGGCAAGGCCCGCCGGCAGGCCGACCAGATCGTCAGCGAGGCCCGCTCGCGCGCCGAGGCCCTCGACCGCGACGCCCAGGAGCGGCACCGCCAGGTCATGGGCTCGCTCGTGCAGCAGCGCGAGGAGCTCGAGCGCGAGGTCGACAACCTGCGCGCCTTCGAGCGCGAGTACCGCAGCCGCCTGAAGGTCTATCTGGAGGGCCAGCTCCGCGACCTGGAGGCGGGCAGCACCGAGACCGGCGCGTTCGCCGCCGTCCCGGGCGCGGCCCCCGTGCAGGCGCAGCAGAACACGCCCCAGGCCGGTCCGCAGACGGGCCCGCAGAACGCCCTTCCGCACGCCGAGAACCGCAACGGCGGCGGCGCGCCGGCACCGGGCACGTTCCCCTCGCCCGAGCACGCCCAGCAGGTCCAGCACTCGGCGACGGGCGCTTTCCACTCCGGCGGCGACAACCCGCCGCACGACAGGCGCTGACACGGACGCCTCAGGCGATAGTGTCGTTCCGATCGCCGCGCCGGGGATGGCGCGCCGCCATCCCCGCGGCGCCGGGCGGTCGTGCCCAGGGCCGGCCGCCGGCCCTCTCGCGCGGCCCGGAGCCTAGCGGTCTGAACGAGGGGGAGTGACCCTGTGATCATCCTGAGTGGCGTTCTCGTGGTAGTGGCGATCGCCCTGCTGGTAGCGGGAATCGTCGCGGGCAACGGAGACAGCGCGCAGGTCTTCGGCCTGGACGCCCTGGTGGTGATCTACATCTCGATCGCCGTCAGCATCGTCTCCGCGGTGTGCCTGGCCATCGGGGTGTTCCTGCGGCGCAAGGAGCTGTTCGGCCCGGGAGCGTCGCCGACCCCGGCCCGCCCCAGCAGGAAGGCGCAGAAGGCCAAGAAGGACAAGCGGGCCAAGGGCGGCGAGAGCGCCCCGGCCGCGTCCGCTCCGGCCAAGGACGCGCAGGGCGCCGCGAAGGCCGAGCCTCCGGCCGACCCGGCCGACACCGAGGTCGAGATCCCCGCCCCCGCCGTCGACGTCCCCGACGACGCGCTGGTGTTCGTCGTCCGCGGCCGCAAGCGCTACCACCTCGACACCTGCCGGCAGCTCGCCGGGCGGGACACCGAGGAGCTCACCTACGCCGAGGCCAAGGAAGAGGGGTTCAGCCCCTGCACGGCCTGCATGCCCGACACCGCACTGGCGGCGCGCGCCGTGGCGTCGGCCCCCGCGTCCGCCGACGCGAGCAAGACGGCGGAGACCGCACCCGCCGCCCGCAAGCCCGCCGAGCGATCCGAGAGCGGCCTCGCGGGCCTCGCCAAGCCCGCGCCCACCTCGTTCGACAAGCCCGGCGCCTCTGACAGGCCCGGCGCCCCTGACAAGCTTGGTGCCCCTGACAAGCCCGGCGCGTTCGACACGACGGCCGAGATCCCGCGGGCCGGCGAGCCCGCCGACGACGCGGACCGGAGCGCCGAGGACGCGGGCGCCCCGAAGCGGGGCGCGGCCGTTCCCACCCGCACCGACATGCCCGTCGCGGGCCTCTTCGCGTCCGGCGCCTCCGAGGAGCCCTCCACGGCCCCGGAGACGGCCGATCCCGCCGACGCCGAGACCGATGACCGGCCCGGCGCCGAACCGGGCGCTGCGGCCGAATCCGCGCCGCCGGACGTCACCGTCGACCTCGGCACCGCACCGTTCGGCGGTCCCGACACGGACGACGCCCCGGCGCCGGAGCCCGAGCCGGACGAGGCCGGCGACGACGGCCCGCAGGTCCGCATCCTGAGCGGCACCAAGCGCTACCACCGCGTCGACTGCGCCCTCATCGAGGACATCGGCGACGAGGCCGACGACCTGGAGTCGCTGTCGCGCGCGGAGGCGAAGGCCCGGGGCTGCACGCCCTGCCTGGTCTGCCAGCCCGACCGCGAGCACGCCCGCGACTGACCCGCCCCGCCTCGTTCGCGTGACCCCCGGGCGGCCCGAGCCGTCCGGGGCTCAGCGGCCGTGGTGCCGTTCGTCGCGCAGTTCGCGGAGGCGGTCCCGGCGCGCGTCGCGCCGCTCGCGGTGCAGCCGCCGCATCTCCTCGTGGTGCTCGCGGCGGAGTTCCTGGTGCTCGCGGTGGAGCTGGTGCCGCTCCCGGTGGCGACCGCGCTTCTCGCCCACGGCCTTGCGCTCGACCGAGATGCCGCCGAACAGCAGCATCCCGGTCAGCCGGATGACGGGCGCGTCCGGGTCCACGGTGTCGTCCTCGGGGAGGTCGGTGCCGCCGAAGATCGTGAAGTGGGACCCGACGACCCGCACGCCCGGCGGCACCACGATGTTCACGCCGCCGAACACGCAGGTCACGGAGAGGGTGACCTCGCCCTTGCTGAGGACCGCCTGCCGGAAGTCCAGCTCCACGCCGCCGAAGACGCAGGTGACCGTGGTGGTCGGCTCGACCAGCCAGCGCCCCTTGCGCTCCGCCCCGCTGAACACCGCCACGAGGTGCGGCGACTGCGAGGGCGGCGGCGGGAGCCGGGGCGCCTGCTCCTTGCGCAGGTCGACCCGCGGCCGCGGCGCGTGCTGCGAGGGCAGGTCGCTGAGCACGGGCTCCAGCTCGGCGTAGGTCTTGGCGTTGTAGACGACGTCGATGCGCTCGGCGTGCTCCTCCGGCGTGATGCGCCCCTCGGCCAGGGCCTCGCGCAGGCGGTCGGCGACCTCGTCGCGGTCGGCGTCCGACGCGCGCATGCTCGCGGACGACGGACGCGCGGGCGGTTCGGAACCGGACGGCTGCTCGGGAAGATTCACGGATCCATCATCGCAAACGCGATGTGTCGCGAAGAACCCCATCCCGAAATTTCCCCAACCCCGCGAAGTCCCGCAGGGCCCTCCGCCGCGGCCGGGCCGTACAGCCCGACCGCGGCGGAGGGTCCGTTGAGCTAGGTCACGCCTTGCGGAGGTAGTACGTGAGGCCGAGCTCCTCGTCGCGGGTGGCGGTGAGGCTCTCGGGACGGCCCTCGGACACCGAGGCGGCGAGCACCTCGGCGGCGACCTCGTCGGCGTGGGCGCGCAGCGCCTCGGCGAGGTCGGTGCCGGTGGCCTCCCACCACAGGTCGATGCGGTCGGTCACCTCCAGGCCGGCGGCCTTGCGGCCCTCCTGGACGAGGCGGACGGCCTCCCGCACCAGGCCCGCGCGGCGCAGTTCGGGCGTGACGGTGAGGTCGAGCGCGACCGTCTCGCCGGCGGCGCTCTCCACCGCCCAGCCGCTGCGCGGGCGCTCGGTGACGATCACGTCGTCCGGGCCGAGCGGCACCGCGCCGACGCCGTCGGCCTCGACCTGCGCCGAGCCCGCGCGCAGCGCCTGGACGAGGGCGGCCGGATCGGCGGAGGTGATCGCCTTGGCGACCTTCGGGGTGTCCTTGGCGTACCGCTTGCCCAGCTCGCGGAAGTTGGGCTTGACCTCGTACTCGACCAGGTCGCCGCCGATCGAGGACAGCTCCTCGAAGCCGAGCACGTTCAGCTCCTCGGAGATCTGCGCGCGCAGCTGCCCGGGCAGCGCGGACCAGCCGGGGGCGCCGACGAGGGCGCGGCCGAGGGGCTGGCGGGTCCGGACGCCGCTGGCGGCACGCGCGGACCGGCCGAGCTCGACCAGCCGCCGGACGAGCGCCATCCGCTCGGTCAGCTCCTCGTCGAGGAGGCCCTCGTCGACGGCGGGCCACTCGGCGAGGTGCACCGACTCGGGGCCGTCCTCGGGGCGGATCACGTCCCAGACGTGGTCGGTGATGAACGGGACGATCGGCGCCATCAGCCGGGTGAGGGTCTCCAGGCACTGGTAGAGCGTCGCGAACGCGGCCGAGCCCTCCGGCGTCTCCGGGCCCTCCCAGAAGCGCCGCCGGGAGCGCCGCACGTACCAGTTGGACAGGTCGTCCACGAACTGCGAGAGCCGGCGTCCCGCGCGGGCGGTGTCGAACTCCTCCAGCGCGGCGTCGACCTCGCGGACGGTGCGGTGCAGCTCGGCGAGCGCCCACCGGTCCAGGAGCGGGCGGTCGGCGGGGGCGGGCGCCTCGGCCAGCCGGTCCGGCGTCCACGCGCGCCCCTGCGCCCGCGCCGCGTTGGCGTACAGGACGAAGAAGGACGCGGTGTTCCAGTAGGTGAGCAGGACCTTGCGGACGATCTCCTCGAGGGCGCCGTGCCCGACGCGGCGGGACGCCCACGGCAGCCCGCTCGCGGCCATGAACCAGCGGACCGCGTCGGCGCCGTGCTGGTCCATCAGCGGGATGGGCCGCAGCACGTTGCCGAGGTGCTTGCTCATCTTGCGGCCGTCCTCGGCGAGGATCAGGCCGAGGCACACGACGTTCTCGTAGGACGACCGGTCGAACACCAGCGTCCCGACGGCCATGAGCGAGTAGAACCATCCGCGGGTCTGGTCCTGGGCCTCGCAGATGTACTGGGCCGGGTAGGCGTCCTCGAAGACCTCGTTGTTGCGGTGGGGGGCGCCCCACTGCGCGAACGGCATGGACCCGGAGTCGTACCAGGCGTCGATGACGTCGGGGACGCGGCGCGCCTCCGCCCCGCACCTGGGGCAGGGGAGGGTGACGTCGTCCACGTACGGGCGGTGCGGGTCGAGCGCGGAAAGGTCACTGCCCGCGAGCTCGCCCAGTTCCTTGAGCGACCCGACGCAGGTGATGTGCTCCTCGTCCTCGCCGCAGACCCACAGGGGGAGCGGCGTGCCCCAGTAGCGGCTGCGGGACAGCGACCAGTCGACGTTGTTGCGCAGCCACTCCCCGTACCGGCCGTGCTTGACGGTCTCGGGGTACCAGTTGGTCTTCTCGTTCTCCTCCAGCAGCCGGTCCTTGATCTGCGTGGTGCGGATGTACCAGGCCGGGAGCGCGTAGTACAGCAGCGGCGTGTGGCAGCGCCAGCAGTGGGGGTAGCTGTGGTCGAAGTGCCCGCCGCGGAACAGCAGCCCGCGCGCGCGCAGGTCTTCGGTGAGCGGCTCGTCGGCGTCCTTGAAGAACTTGTTGCCGACCAGGGGCACCTCGCGCAGGAACCGCCCGTCCGGCCCGATCGGGTTCACGATCGGCATGCCGTAGCGCTTGCAGACGGTCATGTCGTCGCCGCCGAACGCGGGGGCCTGGTGGACGAGCCCCGTGCCGTCCTCCACGGTGACGTAGTCACCCAGGACGACGTAGTGCGCGTCGGGGATGTCGACAAGGTCGAACGGCCGCCGGTAGGGGGTCCGCTCGAGCTCGGTGCCCTGGAACGTGGCGAGCCGCTCGGCGCCCTCGCCGAGGACCTGGTCGACCAGGGGCTCGGCCACCACGAGGACCTCGTCGGACCCCTCCGGCCGGGCCGCCACGTACGTGACGTCGGGGTGGACGGCCACGGCGGTGTTCGACACCAGCGTCCAGGGGGTCGTCGTCCAGATCAGCAGCGCGGCGCCCATCTCGGCCAGGGGGCCGGACGTGACGGGCATCCGCACGAACACCGACGGGCTGGACACGGTCTCGTACCCGCCCGGCTGGCCCAGCTCGTGGTCGGACAGGCCCGTCCCGCAGCGCGGGCAGTACGGCGTGATGCGGAAGTCGCGGAACAGCAGGCCCTTGTCGAACACCTGCTTCAGGGACCACCAGACGGCCTCGACGTACTCGGGGTCCATCGTGCGGTAGGCCTGGTCGGTGTTGACCCAGTAGCCCATCCGCTCGGTCATCTCCTCGAAGGCGTCCACGTGGCGCAGGACCGATTCGCGGCAGCGGGCGTTGAACTCCGCGACGCCGTACTCCTCGATGTCCTTCTTGCCGGTGAGGCCGAGCTCCTTCTCCACGGCGACCTCGACGGGCAGGCCGTGGCAGTCCCAGCCGGCCTTGCGCGGGACGTGGTGGCCCTTCATGGTCTTGAAGCGCGGGAAGACGTCCTTGAAGACGCGGGCCTCGACGTGGTGGACCCCGGGCATGCCGTTGGCGGTCGGGGGGCCCTCGTAGAACACCCACGGGGTCCCGGACGCGGTCCGCTCCAGGGACCGCTCGAAGACCTTGTTCTCCTGCCAGCGGCGCAGCATGTCCCGCTCCAGGGCGGGTAGATCGACCTGCGCGGGCAGCGGCCGAAAAGCTCGGCTCACGATGGCGGACCTCCGGATCGACGCGAACACGGTGACCGGAGGGACGAGGCGGCTGCCCCGCGGTACCACCCTCCTTGACCGTGCCCGTGCGGCGCGGTCCGCTTCGTTCCAGTCTGGGCGGCCGGGTCTACTGGGCCCCTCGGCGGGGCGGTTCTTCCGGCGGCTCCGGGGTGATCAGACCGCCGGGCTCGCCCCCGGGCTCGCACCGTCCCCGGGTCGCTCATGGCTGCGTGCGGCGGCAGGTGTCCCCATCAGTGCCTGCCATGCGACTGCTCGTCCCGACTTTAACGCACGCCGGGCCCCGCCTCTTCCCCTTTTCCCTCCCCGGGGACACGGTTCCTTTGCGATCTCGTGCGCGGCGGGGGAGTTTCCATGCGTTCGGCGACCGGGCATAAGCGGTCGGTAACACGGCCCAGGTTGTTTACCGTGCCCGAGAGAGGGGACCAATGCTGCCCGCACTGCCCGTTGAGGCGACCAGCGCGAGGGAGGCCGACATGGCCGGCGCGATGAGGGGCGCGACGCCCGCCGCAAGCAAGAGCCGGGGCACGGCTCGGCCGTCCCAGACCCGGCCGCCCGCCGCGAGGACGGACGCGAGAACGGGTGCGGCGGAGAAAGGCGCAGCAGGAAAAGGCACGGCTGAGAAAGACGCCCCGGGAAAGGGCGCCGCCGGAAAGGGCGGGGCGGGAAAGGACGCGGTCGACGCGGTCGACGCGGTTGACGCGGTCGAGGCGGGCGCCGCCAAGAACCCGGCGAAGGGCACCGCCGTGAAGCCGGGCAAGGCGGCCGGGCGTCGGCCCGGGAAACCGGGCGGGGCCGGGACGGCCGCCAAGACCGGCGGGGCGCCGCCGGACGTGCGTGAGCCTGCCAGGACGGCCGCCGCGGAGCTGCCGGTCCGCGAGGGGGAGCACCAGTGGACGCCGGCGGAGCTGGCGGAGGTGCGGGCGGGCCTGGAGGAGCAGATCGAGGGGCTGCGCAGCGAGATCGCCGCGTCCGCCAGCCAGATCGCCGAGGGCGACGCCAGCGACGGGGCCGGCGACGACCAGGCCGACGCGGGCGCCAAGACCTACGAGCGCGAACACGAGCTCGCGCTGGCCTACAATTCACAGGACCTGCTCGCCCAGATCGAGCGGGCCGTCCAGCGGATGGACGCCGGCACGTACGGGATCTGCGAGTCCTGCGCCAGGCCGATCGGCAAGGCGCGCCTCCAGGCCTTCCCGCGTGCGACCCTGTGTGTGACATGCAAACAACGCGAGGAACGTCGCTGAGCGACTCAACGAACCCAGAGCGGCAGGCCGGGGAGACCGCGGAGTCTCCCCGGCCGCGCCGCGTCGGCGTGCTGGTCGCCGTGGCCCTGGCCGCGCTCGCCGCCGACATCGTGTCCAAGATCATCGTGGTGTCGACGCTGCAGGACCGCGCGCCGGTCCGGCTGCTCGGCGGCCTGCTGACGCTGCGCGAGACCCGCAACAGCGGCGCCGCGTTCTCGATCGGCACCGGCTACACCATCGTGTTCACGCTGATCGCCTGCGGGGTGGTCGTGGCGATCCTGCGGACCGCCCGGAACCTGCGCAGCGCGCCGTGGGCGGTCTGCCTCGGGCTGCTGCTGGGCGGCGCGATCGGCAACCTCATCGACCGGCTGCTGCGGGCCCCGGCCCCGCTGAAGGGCCACGTCGTCGACTGGATCCAGCTGCCGCACTGGCCGGTGTTCAACCTGGCCGACTCCGCGATCGTCTGCGGCGGCGTGCTGGCCGTCCTGCTGGCGGCGCGCGGCCTCCAGGTGGACGGGACGCGCCTCAAGGACGAGGGCTCCGGCGCCGGCGAGACCCCGGACTCGGACGAGGGCCCGGAAGCGGAGACGTCCTCCGGCAGGGGGGAGGCCGCCGCCGAGGGCCGTGCCACCGAGCGCGCGGCCGCAGGCGAGCCCGAGGGAGAGGCCGAGGTTCCGGCCCCCGAGGAGAAGTCGTGATGGGCGACGTGCGGAGCCTCCACGTCCCCGACGGCCTGGAGGGCGAGCGGATCGACGCCGCCCTGGCGCGCCTGTTCGGGCTGTCGCGCGGCAGCGCCGCCGACATCATCGCCGCGGGCGACGTGGCATTGGACGGCGCGCCGGTGGCCACCAAGTCCGAGCGGCTGCACGCCGGCGCGTGGCTGGAGGTCACGCTCCCGCCGCCTCCCGCGCCGCCCGCCCCGGTCGCCGAGCCCGTCCCCGGGATGGGCGTGCTGTTCGAGGACGACGACATCGTCGTGGTGAACAAGCCGGTCGGCGTCGCCGCCCACCCGACCACCGGATGGACGGGCCCGACCGTCCTCGGCGGGCTGCTCGGGGCCGGGCACACGATCGCCACCAGCGGCGCGTCCGAGCGGCAGGGGATCGTGCACCGGCTCGACGCCAACACCACCGGCGCCATGGTCGTGGCGAAGAGCGAGGTCGCCTACTCGCGGCTCAAGCGCGCGTTCAAGGAGCGCCGCATCGACAAGCGCTACCAGGCGCTCGTCCAGGGCCATCCCGACCCCTTCCGCGGGACGGTCGACGCCCCCATCGACCGGCACCCCTCCGGCGACGGCCGGTTCGCGGTCGTCGCGGGCGGGAAGCCGTCCGTCACCCACTACGACACCGTCGAGGCGTTCCGGGCGGCGTCGCTGCTCGACATCGACCTGGAGACGGGCCGCACGCACCAGATCCGCGTTCACATGTCGGCGATCCGGCATCCGTGCGTGGGCGACATGGCCTACGGAGCCGACCCGACCCTGGCGGAGCGCCTCGGCCTCAGGCGGCAGTGGCTGCACGCCGTGCGGCTCGGGTTCGAGCACCCCACCAAGGGCGAGTGGGTGGAGTTCGAGAGCCCCTACCCGGACGACCTGGCCCACGCTCTGGAGATCGTCGCTGCCGAGTCCTGAGCTCAGGACAGCGCCCCCCTCAGAGACCGAGCAGGCGCAGCCCCGCCGCGACAGCGGCCGCGACGACCAGCACCACCAGGAACGGCGCGCGCAGCAGGAGCGCGGCGACGGCGGCGCCCAGGCCCGCCAGCCGCGCGGCGTCGAGATCGAGGGCCCGGCCGTCGGCGAGCGCCTGGACGGCGATCAGCGCGGTGAGCAGGGCCACGGGGACCAGTTCGGTGAACCGGCGCACCCGGGGGTCGTCCAGCATGCGGCGCGGGGTGAGGAGCCCGCCGAGCTTCAGCGCGTAGCAGCCGAGCCCGGTGGCGATCACCGCGATCCAGACGCTCACGGCGCGGTCCTCCGGCCGAGCAGGGCGGGCAGCGCGGCGACGGCGGCCAGCATGACCGGCACGCCCGGCGGCAGCACCGGCGTCGCCGCCACCGCGATCACCGCCGCCGCGACGGCGACGCGGACCGCGGTCCGCCCGCTCGTGAGCCGGGGCCAGAGCAGGGCGAGGAACGCCGCCGGACCGAGGACGTCCAGGCCCACGGCCTCGGGATCGCCCAGCCGCGCCGCGCCCACCGCGCCCAGCAGCGTGGTGAGGTTCCACGCCAGGTAGAGGGTGATCGCCGTCGTGTAGAACCCGGCGCGGGCCGCGGCCCGGCCGCGCTGGGCGGTCGCCACGGCGGCCGTCTCGTCGATGACGACGTGCGCGGCGGCGAGCCTGCGCCGGCCGCGCACGCCGAGCGTCGCCGCGAGCCGCATCCCGTACAGCGCGTTGCGGCCGCCGAGCAGGACCGCGCCGAGGGTCCCGGCGACGAGCCCGCCGCCCCCGCCGATCACCCCGGCCAGCGCGAACTGGGACGCGCCGGTGAACGCCAGGAGGCTCAGCGCGCACGCTTGCGCGACCGTGAGCCCCGCCGTGACCGCCGCGGCGCCGAACGCCAGGCCGGACACGCCGACGGCGATGCCCACGCTGAGCCCGTGGCGTATGGCTGCGGCCCGCGCGGCCTCGTCCGATTCGCCCGCCTCCGGAGCGGTCTCGTCCGGGACGTCCTCACCGGCCGCCCGCGCGGACCCGGGCGCGCTCATCGGCCGGACTCGGCCGCGTCCAGCCCCGCCTCGATGATCGCGTTCACGATGGGGGCGAGCCGTTCCGGGCCGAGGGAGGGGGCGCGCACCGCCATGGCCTCGACGATCCGCCGCTCGCGCTCGGGGTCGCGGCCGGCGAAGCCGCCGACCGGCTTGAGCCGCTGGACGACGGCGGCGACCGCGGTGCGGTGCTCCAGCAGCGTCGCGAGGGCGGCGTCGAGGCCGTCGATCGCCTCGCGGGCCTCGGCGAGCGTGGTGACGTCGGCGGCCGACGGCAGCGCGACCCGCATCTCGCCGGACGGCTCGCGGACCGGGCACGCCGCGTCCGCGCCGACGTGGTCGATCACCTGGTCGTTCATCTCGGATCCCCTCTCGCGCGGCCCTTCCGGGCGGGGGAGCGGGTGCCCCGGGCCGCGCCTGATCAGCGAAAAGGCTGCTCCAGAAGAAAGGCGGAGTCCACGGGGACTCCGCCTCGGCCGGCTCCGGGGTCGTCGCTAGGTCGCGCGGGCGACCGGCTCACCCGGAGCCGGCCGCGTAAACCTGAGATGGCGACGTTCCACGGGACGATCGTATGCCGTGCCGCCCGGCGGGCCAAACTCCGGACATCCCGTCCCGGGTTCCGAGACGACCGGAAGGGGGCCCCCGGGGATTGGGCGCGTCGGGGCGCGAGTGACCAGGGATGCGGGTTAGGCTCTCAGAGCCGCGTCGTTCCGGCGCCCGCCGGCCCGACGACGTTCCCCCGGTACCGAGCCGCGACCACGTGCCGACCCCGCACGTGGGCGGTCGCATGCGACGAGCAGGAGGCGCAGCACGCATGGCCGACTCTTTCGTTCACCTGCACGTTCACACCGAGTACTCCATGCTCGACGGAGCCGCGCGGTTGAAGCAGATGTTCGAGGAGGTCGGCCGGCAGAAGATGCCGGCGATCGCGATGACCGACCACGGCAACATGCACGGCGCCTACGACTTCCACAAGCAGGCGACCGCGGCCGGCGTGACCCCGATCATCGGCATCGAGGCCTACATGGCGCCGGAGTCCCGCTACCACAAGAAGAAGGTCCAGTGGGGTGAGCCGAGCCAGAAGCGCGACGACGTCTCCGGCGGCGGCCTGATCAACCACATGACGCTGTGGGCGCGGAACAGGGCGGGCCTGCACAACCTGTTCAAGCTCTCCAGCCGCGCCTACACCGAGGGCTTCGTCTTCAAGTACGCGCGCATGGACGAGGAGCTGCTCGCCGAGCACTCCGAGGGCCTCATGGCCACCACCGGCTGCCCGTCCGGCAAGGTCCAGACCCGGCTGCGGCTCGGCCAGTTCGACGAGGCGCTGAAGGCCGCCGCGAACTTCCAGGACATCCTCGGCAAGGAGAACTACTTCCTGGAGCTGATGGACCACGGCCTCGAGATCGAGCGCCGCGTCCGCGACGGCCTCATCGAGATCAGCAAGCGGCTGAACATCCCGCCGGTCGTCACCAACGACTCCCACTACACGCACGAGTCCGAGGCCACCGCCCACGACGCGCTGCTGTGCGTGCAGGTGGGCAAGCAGCTCGCCGACCCCGACCGGTTCCGGTTCGACGGCAGCGGCTACTACCTCAAGACCGCCGAGGAGATGCGCGCCATCGACTCCTCCGACATCTGGGCCGAGGGCTGCAGGAACACCCTGCTGATCGCCGAGCGCGTCGACCCCGCCGGGATGTTCGAGTACCGCGACCTCAGCCCCCGCTTCCCCGTCCCGGAGGGCGAGACCGAGGAGAGCTGGTTCCGCAAGGAGGTCTGGAAGGGCCTGGAGCGCCGCTTCCCCGACGGCCTCCCGGACGGCTACAAGGAGCAGGCCGAGTACGAGATGGGCGTCATCCTCGGCAAGGGGTACCCGTCTTACTTCCTCGTCGTCGCCGACTTCATCATGTGGGCCAAGGAGAACGGCATCCTGGTCGGCCCGGGGCGAGGCAGCGCCGCGGGCTCGCTGATCGCCTACGCGATGGGCATCACCGACCTCGACCCCATCCCGCACGGGCTGATCTTCGAGCGGTTCCTGAACCCCGAGCGCGCGTCCATGCCCGACATCGACATCGACTTCCCTGAAGACCGGCGGGCCGAGGTCATCAAGTACACGACCGAGAAGTGGGGCGCCGACAAGGTCTCCTTCATCGCCACGTTCGGCACCATCAAGGCGAAGGCCGCCATCAAGGACGCGGGCCGCGTCCTCGGCTTCCCGTACGCGCTCGGCGACCGGATCTCCAAGGCGTTCCCGCCCGCCGTCATGGGCAAGGACATCCCGCTGTCGGGCATCTTCGACGACAAGCACCCGCGCTACGGCGAGGCGGGCGAGCTGCGCAAGCTGTACGAGGAAGAGACCGACGTCAAGCAGATCATGGACCTGGCGCAGGGCCTGGAGGGGCTGATCCGCCAGACCGGCGTGCACGCCGCCGGGGTCATCATGTCCGGCGAGACGATCACCGACCACATCCCGATCATGCGCCGGGACGCCGACGGGGCGATCATCACGCAGTTCGACTACCCGACCTGCGAGTCGCTCGGCCTGCTGAAGATGGACTTCCTCGGCCTGCGCAACCTGACGATCATCGACGACGCGCTCCAGGGCATCCGCAAGAACAAGGGCGTCGAGGTCGACCTGCTCGCCCTCCCGCTGGACGACAAGAAGACCTACGAGCTGCTCGCCCGCGGCGACACCCTCGGCGTGTTCCAGTTCGACGGCGGCCCCATGCGCTCCCTGCTCCGGCTGATGAAGCCGGACAACTTCGAGGACATCTCCGCCGTCGGCGCCCTGTACCGGCCCGGCCCCATGGGCGCGAACTCCCACACCAACTACGCGCTGCGCAAGAACGGCGCGCAGGAGATCACCCCGATCCACCCGGAGCTGGAGGAGCCGCTCAGGGAGATCCTCGACACCACCTACGGCCTGATCGTCTACCAGGAGCAGGTCATGGCGATCGCGCAGAAGGTGGCGGGCTACACGCTCGGCAAGGCGGACCTGCTCCGCCGCGTCATGGGCAAGAAGAAGAAGGCCGAGCTGGACGCCCAGTTCGTCGGGTTCGAGCAGGGCATGATCGACAACGGCTTCTCCAAGGAAGCCGTGAAGACGCTGTGGGACATCCTCGTCCCGTTCTCCGACTACGCCTTCAACAAGGCCCACTCCGCCGCGTACGGCCTCGTCTCCTACTGGACGGCCTACCTCAAGGCGAACTACCCGGCCGAGTACATGGCGGGCGTGCTCACCTCCGTCGGCGACGACAAGGACAAGAGCGCCCTGTACCTGTCGGAGTGCCGCCGGATGGGCCTGAAGGTGCTGCCGCCCGACGTCAACACGTCCGAGGCCGACTTCACCCCGCTCGGCGACACCGAGATCCGTTTCGGCCTGTCGGCCGTCCGCAACGTCGGCACCAACGTCGTGGACGGGATCGTCGCGGCCCGCCGCGAGAAGGGCGCCTACACCGACTTCAACGACTTCCTCAACAAGGTCCCGCCGCCGGTGTGCAACAAGCGGGTCGTGGAGTCGCTGATCAAGGCGGGCGCGTTCGACGAGCTCGGCCACCAGCGCAAGGCGCTGCTGATGGTGCACGAGCAGGCCATCGACTCGGTCATCGACATCAAGCGCAAGGAGGCCGTCGGCCAGGACTCCCTCTTCGGCGCCCTGGAGGACGACGGCGGCGAGGACGCGTTCGCCGTCGCGATCCCCGAGGGCGAGGAGTGGGACAAGACGACCCTTCTCGCGTTCGAGCGGGAGATGCTCGGCCTCTACGTGTCGGACCACCCGCTCCTCGGCGTCGAGCACATCCTGGAGCGGGAGGCCGACTGCACGATCGCCGTCCTGAACGGCGGCGAGCGTCCCGACGGCCAGGTGGTCATCGTGGCCGGGCTGCTGTCCGGCCTCCAGCGCAAGGTCACCAAGCAGGGCAACTCCTGGGCCATGTTCCAGCTGGAGGACCTCGGCGGCTCCATCGAGGTGATGTGCTTCCCGTCGTCCTACCAGCTGTGCTCGACCCTCCTCGCCGAGGACGCCATCCTCGTCGTCAAGGGTCGCCTGGACCGCCGCGAGGACGTAGCGAAGATCATCGCGATGGAGGTCGTCCAGCCCGACCTCAGCGTCACCGACGCGACCGGCCCGCTCTCGGTCACGCTGCCGCTGGGCCGCTGCACGCCCCCCACGGTGTCGCGCCTCAAGGAGGTGCTGATCACCCACCCCGGCACCGCCGAGGTGCACCTCCACCTCCAGAACGGCCCCCGCACAACGGTGGTCCGCCTGGACGACCGACTCCGCGTGGCCCCGTCCCCCGCCCTGATGGGCGACCTGAAGCAACTCCTGGGCCCCTCCTGCCTGGGGTGACCCAGGCGTAGCCCCCCGGGCCGGGGGGGGGGGCCCGCGCGGCGGGCCCCCCCCCCCCCCCCCCCCCCCCCCCCCCCCCCCGCCCCCCGCCCGGCCCCCCCCCGCCCCCCCCCCCCCCCCCCCCCCCCCCCCCCCCCCCCCCCCCCCCCCCCCCCCACCC